>CALDHR010000015.1 GCA_937898585.1 uncultured Oligoflexia bacterium | reverse complement strand
AATTCTTCTTGCAGAGAAAAGAACAGTTTTTCACCATAGTAAGGAGATCTAAAAAAAGATGATTGAGGAAAGTTCTTTTTAAATTCAGAAGTCACTTCAAAACAACAAGAGTGAATAGAAGGACCAATATAAAAAAGTGTAGGATGAAGTTTTTCAATTTCACTTTGAAGATGAAGTTTTAAATTTAGCGAACGGTGCCCTAAATGCAAGAGGGTCACTCCCTTTTTTCCTATAACAGCAACGGGCATGCAATCGGCCGTTTTTATACAAAGGGCCATTTTTTTTTTAAGAGAAGAAGGCCAGAGAATACCATCAGCTTCCTTGAGTTGATGATCTTGTCTATTAGAGAGAGTGAGAATCTCTTTTCCATGAACTTGTTTTACTTCAACAATTTCTTCCTCATGAAAAGACGCTGATTCGTCATAAGTAGAAAAAAAGTAGCCGCTTGCGATATTTTTTTGGAAAAGAAGATCCATTATTTAAAACCCGGAAAGTAATCTTTGAGCAATAAAGAAAAAGGGGCCGGTGGTATCGTCTTAAAGGAGAGCTTTTCTTTGGTGATAGGATGCTCTAAAGCGAGAAGATGAGCGTGAAGCATAGGATACGAATAGTTTTGGACAAGATTTAAAAGATCTGGCCAGTGCTTAAGGCGCTCTTTTTGCTGAGGCACATTGGCGTAAAGATCATCGAGAAAGAGAGGCATATTAATTTGTTCGCTTAGATGAACGCGGATTTGATGCGTTTTTCCTGTCTGTAGCGTTAGCTTCATAAGAGTAAGCGGAACTTCCGGGTGCTTATGAAGAACTTTATAATAAGTGATGGCCTCTTTTCCTTTATTAATTCGAGACGTCATCTTTAAGCGATTTTTAGGGTGACGATCATAGAGTGTTTTAATTTCTCCGGCCGCCGCACATTCTTGTTTAGAAAAAGGCATCGCTAAAGCAATATATTCGCGTTTTAAATTATGAGCGGCAAACATCTCTGTTAGACCTTGATGGGCCTTCTGCGTTTTGGCCACCACCATCACGCCACTTGTTCCCTGATCGAGGCGGTGGACAATTCCAGGCCGCTCAACGCCGCCAATGCCTTCAAGATCTTTGCAGTGAAAGAGAAGAGCGTTGACGAGGGTCTTTGACCAATTTCCTGGTGCAGGATGAACCACCATCCCGGCCGCTTTATCAATAAAAAGGAGGTGTTCATCTTCATACAAGATAGTAAGAGGAATATCTTCCGCTAGAACATCAGTTGACTTAGGAGGACCAAGCGTTAAGGTGACAAGAGTTCCTATGGAAGGCATCTTTGAGAGAGAATTTGGATTTGTTGTTTTTTCTAAAAAAGTAAACTCAATTTTCTTTTCTTCAAAGCAGCGCTTAATTTCACTGCGGGAGAGATGAGGCAGTTTGTGCATGAGAAAATGATCGAGTCGTTTAAATTCAGCGAGGTCTTCTTCTAGGACAGTAAGTGCATGTGAGTTTTCACTCATGAAATTCCTTTTTCTTTCTCCTTTCCTCTCATGCGGTCCATAAAGCTTTTCGCCACTTTTTCTGCAGGTATTTTTAAACAACGAGCATATTGGTAGACAAAACCCCGGATAAAGGCCGGAGCAGGGAGAATAGAGTAATTTTCTTCTTCGATACCGCGGATATAGGTTTTTGAAACTTTTGTCCACTCAGACATTGTCTGAATGGTGACATTCTTATATTCGCGGATTTTTTTCAAGTATTCTCCTGAAAATTCCGTGCAAAGTTCAATTTCATCTTCAAACTTCTCATTAATGCTGTAACTTAAGCGAAATTTATTGGTGGCGCCTAAACGAGAGACACCCATATTGTCTTTAATTGAGTGATTTTCTTGAGTCTCAAAATGATTCTGTTTATGCTCGCGGATATCTTCTCTTGTCTCGAGATGATTGACGCTGATATTTTTTCTTTTATTGTACTCAGCTCGCTTGGTAGGAATACTGAGGATGGAGTAGGCCAATTCTATTTGTTCTAAGATGGCATCGCATTCATCTTTTGTCATGAGGGAGTACATGGCAACACTGTCGCCAGAAAAAGCATTTTTGGCCTTAAGGTAGCCTTGGCGAACTTCTTCGTCTGAGGAGTGGGGAGGAATTTCTAAAATTTGATAATAATCTTTTTCCATAATTTCTTTTTTTAAATAGATCTTAATTTGTCTTTATATTCTTGCAAAAGTTTTTGAGTTAGTCGATCCAAGACGGCCGATGTTTTTGACTCAGGAAACTCTAACATTAATGGTTTTCTCTTGCGCACACTTTGCCAAACATTGTGATCGTATTCTACATGGCCAACATAATCGATATCAAGACCAAAGTAGCGCTTGCTTACTGTTTTCATGGAGTGACCAATGTCGATATCAGCTTGAGTGCGTACTTGATTCATGATGAGTTTGGGGCGAAAGCTGGTAATTTCTTGTTTAATCTTTGAGCCTTTTTCAGGATCTATTTCATAAATTTTTTCTACCATTTCGTAAGGGGTGAGTGTTTGTCCATCCATTTTAGCATTAAAAACTTGATTAATGAGAGGATGAAGGTGAAGAAACTCTTCGACTTTCTTGAGTTTGCGCAAATAGACACTTTTAATAAAACGGTAGGCATTTTCAATGGAAGTTGGTTCTGGCAAAACAACGAGAATCCCTTGATTGGCAGAGAGGAAAAAGTCGATGGTATTGCTTCCTGTTCCTGCTCCTAAGTCAAAAAGAATAAAAGAAGCATCAAGAGTAGAAAGAGAAGAGATGAGTTTGTTTTTATGAATGGTTCGCAAATTGGCCATTCCCAGTTCATCTTGTGCTCCGCTGATGAATTTTAAGTTGGGAACAGAGGTACTGGTGAGCAGTTCTTCTACGGTGGCCACTTTTTTACTGAGAAAATCAGAGAGTGTCTTTTCAGGAATACTTGCTCCAAGACAAGTATGAAGATTGGCCCCACCAAGATCAAGATCGATGGTGACGACTTTGTGACCCATGAGGGCCAAGCAGATGGAAATATTGGAAGTGATAAAACTTTTTCCCACACCTCCTTTTCCTCCACCAATGGCCCAAATAATTTGCTCATGGTGATGATCTAGAGAAGTCTCATTTTTTGATTCGTGAAAAGGGGGTTCTAAAATATCTGACAAGCTCAATAGTCCTTTGCTCGGGCATTAAAAGCATCTAATCTCCATACTAGAAGAAAAGAAGATAGTTTTAAAGAAAATTCCAAATGTGAAATAAAACCTGAGGAGATATGTATGAAATTTAACGGAGTTTTTCTCTTCTCTCTTTGGTGATTTTGATCATATCTGTTGTAATTTTTTTTATTTTCTCAATGTGGGGATGAAGCTTTTCAGGGACATCTTGCATGCTCATATGCATCATATCTGCTTTTGCCGTTAAGATAGTAAGCTTGTTCATAAGATCGTGAATGAACTTAATTTCTTCTTCTTTTTCTTGCATAAAAAAGGCCCTTCTCAAATTTTTTCACAGATTTTCTTCGGTCTTTAGGTTAATTTACTTGAGGATTTGGCCAGATAAAGAAATGAAGGACAATGATGAAGATCAGGTGGGGTAAAGTTCAAGGGCATTTATTAAAAAAAGTTTGGGGGAGTGAAGAGTGGTCTGTGAGTGCTGTATCACCTTATAAAAGTTCTTTTGTTGATTATTCAGAGAAAGAACTTTTAACACCAAAAGAGACAACTTTTCTGGCAAAAATCATTAAAACGACGGCAGAACTTTCTCTTCAACTTCATCCAAAAATGAGGGGAAAAGGAAAAGATGAGTGTTGGTATATTCTCGAAGCGCAAAGAGACTCAAAGATTTATTTAGATTTTCTTCCCGGAGCTGATATTTCTTCTTTCTATCAAGAGATAGAAGAGAATACTCTTGTCCTTGAAGATTATTTAATCACTTATACTCCCCAAGCAGGGGACTTTTTTTATATTCCGGCAGGAACAATTCACGCCATTGGAAGAAATCTAAAACTTCTCGAAATACAACGACCTCTTGATATTACTTATAGGCTCTACGATTGGGGAAGGCGCGAGAGGGAGCTTCATCTTGAATTGGCCAAAAGTGAAATTGAGAGTAAGGAAAAACCCAATGAAATTATTTTAAGTAAAGAAAATATTCTTCTTGAACATCCTGATTTTCTCATAGAAGAAGATGATTTTGAAAATAAAAAGGTGATGAAAAAAAATTATCCTGCGCATAGAGGAAAGATGATTTTTATCGTTAAGGGGGAAGTGGAAATTTGTGTTGAGGGAGAAAAAAAAATGGCCAAAGAAGGGGATGTTTTCTTTTTTTCTCCTCTTCTCGATTTTCATGGAGACATAGAGCTCATTTCGCACAAAAAGAGTAAAATAATCTCTGTCTATTAGCTTGCCTTTTGTTTTTCTTTGACGTACTTTCGCAAACTGCAATTTGGGACCATAGCTCAGCTGGTTAGAGCTCCCGGCTCATCAAAATGGTGCCTTATCATCCGGAAGGTGATAAGTGGAGGCGGTGAATTCAGGGAAACCTAAAACAATCTCATTGAGTGCGTCATGGCAATCCTGGGCCAAGTTCAAGATGGTAACCGCTAGGAAAATTAAAAATTCCTAGGCCGCTTGAAAAGGTGCAACGACTAGAGTTTGAGGTTAGTTACACCAATAAAAACTCCTCGAGCGCCGCCCACCCTCAGGAATAGCGATATTTCGGGTGAAGAGATAGTCTAGGGAGTTGCGAAAGCAACACAAACCTGAACCGGGTGGTCGTAGGTTCAAGTCCTACTGGTCCCACCATTTTTAACAGCATTTTTTTTCAAAAAAACAGGATCCATCATGAGGCCTTTAGAGAAAAAGCTTTATCGAGTGGCCTTATTCATCCTGGCCTTCTCTCTTTTTCCCTCCATTAGTATCTCTGCTGTTAGCTACATTATCCTGGTCCCTCTTCTTTTATACTCACTTCGTTTTTATAAAAATGTGGATGTTTGGCGCCAGCTTCCTACAAGCACCTATATGCTTATGGGCCTTTTGGTGAGTGGAGGAATCTCTCTTTTCTTGAATCAAGAGATTCTTGGCAATCCTATTAAGCAGTGGGGAGCGCTGAAATATCTTTTTGTGGGGGCCTTTAGTGTTTATCCTTTTTCTCTTTATTTAAAGAGTGAAGAGAAGAGTGTTTTGAAAAAAATGGGCCTTTTGTTTCTTATAACCACCACAGCGGCAACTTTATCGGGACTTGTGGGAGTTCTTACAGGTTTTAATCCCCTGCGCCTGTCTTCGGCCTGCCATGCAACACGAAATTGTGGGATGAATGGCATGTATATGAGTTATGGCTATGGGATTGGTTTTTTTCTTATTTGCTTGATTGGTTTTGCTTTAGTGCGGGGAAGAAAAAAATTAACGAGTATTTTAGTGATCAATATAGTGGGGACTGTTCTCTCTTATGCGCGAGGAACACTTGTGGCCCTTATGGTAACGCTGCCTTTTATTTTGTTGCGCTATAAGAAGAAATTTCTTTTTGTCCTTTATTGGCCGCTGCTCCTTCTTTCCATCTGGGGCCTTTATCAATTTAATCCCAAAGTTAAAGAACTCATTAGCTCTCCTCAGAGAATTGAATCCAACATGATTCGTCTTTCTAATTTTGAAGCAGTTTTTTATTCTTTCCAAGAAAAACCTTTTTTTGGGCAAGGTTATCGCAACTTTGAATATGAAATTGGTCGAATTAAGGCCGAAAATGAGATTCCTTACCCTCACTTTCATGGGCATGCTCACAACAATATTTTAGAAATTCTCGCTTCTGTGGGAGGAGTGGGGGCCTTGTTTTTTTTATTGTTTCATTTTTTTTGGATCAAAGAACTCTTAGAGCGAAAAGATCTTATGGCGCGTTCTTTAGTGATGTTTCCTTTTTTCGTTTTGATTGCAGGGTTATTTCAATACACTTTTGGCGATGCCCAAAATATGTTTTTTATGATGCTCTTTTACCCTCTCTCGCAAGTTGTTCTTTGGTGGGATGAACGGGAAATTTCTTTTGTGAAATATGAGGCCGCAGGAAATGATTTTGTAGTGTTGGACGGGAGACGAGATGATTTACAATTAACATCTCAAGAAGTGAGTTTTTTATCTCATCGCCGTCTTGGAATTGGAAGCGATGGCGTTATTTTTTTGCGTTCACCGTGCAAGATGGATTACCTCAATAGTGATGGAAAAAGAGTGGCCATGTGTGGAAATGGCCTGCGTGCTTTAACGCATTTTATAGCAAAGCATCTTCATCTGCCATTGGAAAAAAAAGAGACTCACTATCAGATTCAGCTTCCTGGCGGGATTTATAAAACAAAACTTTTAAGTGAGAATGAAGTGGAGGTAGAAATGAGTGAATTCTACGACACACATAAATTTGACGGGATGAAGGATTTAATGCCGCTCTATCCTGCTGCAAAAGAGGCCTTTTACCTCAACTCGGGAGTGCCTCATCTTCTCTTTGAACTTTCAACTTTTAAAGAACTCGAAGAGCTCAACATTGTTGAAGTTGGGAGAAGTCTGCGACATCATCATCTTTTTTCTCCTGAAGGAGTGAACGTCAACTTTTTTGCCCATACAGGCGAAAATGAGTGGAGTATTCGAACTTATGAGCGAGGGGTAGAAGATGAGACCTTCGCCTGTGGAACGGGGGCCATCGCGCTTATTTATGCTTTAAGAAAAGATCATGAAGGACACTATACAATTAAGACAAAGCTTCATCTTTTGAAGGCCACGGTGAAGGATGGTTGCTATTTTTTAACAGGGCCAGTGAACAAAGTTTTTGAAGGAAAGGTTTATTTATCATGAGTGGAAATGGATTTAATAAAGTTGTCGATGAAGAACTCTATCGCATTCGCCATAGTTTGGCCCATATCTTGGCCATGGCGGTGCAAGAATATCGACCGGGCACAAAGCTTGGTTTTGGTCCTCCTATAGAGGATGGTTTTTACTACGATTTTATTTTGCCTGAGACCATCAATGATGAAGACTTTAAAAGTATTGAAAAAATCATGAGGCGTCTCATTCAGACGGGAGTCTCTTTTGAGCGAGAAGAGCTGAATAAAGCAGAGGCCTATAAGAGACTAGGCGAGATGGGAGAGCCTTACAAAAAAGAATATGCCGAAGAGTTGGTGGAAAAAAAAGATCTAAAAGGTTTGACCTTTTATCGTTCGGGAAATTTTATCGATATGTGCGATGGCCCGCATGTGACTTCTTCTAAAGAAATTAAGAGCGATTGTTTTAAAATTAAGAGTGTGGCCGGTGCTTACTGGCGCGGTAATTCTGATAATATGATGATGACGCGTCTCTATGTTTGGGCCTTTAAAACAAAAGAAGAGTTAGTTGCTCATATTAAAAACTATGAGCTTTCTTTGTTGCGCGAACATAAAAAATTGGGCCGTGAACTGGATCTTTTTTTTATTGATGAGATGGTGGGAAAAGGTCTTCCCATGTGGACGCCTGCGGGGACTGTACTGCGCGATGAATTGGAAAAACTCGCTAAAGAAATGGAGTTTAAAGATCGCTATTACCGCGTTCATACGCCGGAACTTGCGAAGGCCGAACTTTATTATAAAACAGGTCATTTGCCTTATTACGCGGAAGGAATGTATCCCATGATGGATGTGGGGACTTCGCAAGAAATGAAAGAGGGCGATGAAGTTGAAAAATACTGTCTTCGTCCCATGAACTGTCCTCATCATCATCGTATTTTTGGCAATAAACCCAGAAGCTACCGCGATCTTCCTCTTCGTCTGGCCGAATATGGAAAAGTATTTCGCTATGAAGATTCAGGCGCGCTTTCAGGATTGTTAAGGGTGCGGGGGTTTTGTCAAAATGATGCGCATATTTATTGCACGCCGGAGCAAGTCTTTGACGAGTTTGTGAAGGTTATCGAGCTTCATCAAAATCTTTACAAAGTATTGGGCATTAAGGATTTTTATATGCGCCTTTCTTGTTGGGATCCGGCCGATGAAAAGGGAAAGGATAAATATGCTGGGGAGGCAGAAGAGTGGGCCGTGACAGAAGAATACATTCGCAAGGCCCTTATTCATACAGGTATTGATTATGTGGAAGTAAAGGGTGAAGCGGCCTTTTATGGACCAAAAATGGATGTGCAGATTCGCTCTGTTACGGGAAGAGAAGAGACGGCGGGGACGTGTCAGCTTGATTTTGTGGTGCCTGAGAGGCTGGGCCTGACTTACACAGATGCTGATAATGAAGAAAAACATCCTTATGTTATTCACCGTGCTCCGCTAGGTTCTCATGAGCGGTTTGTGGCCTTTTTAATTGAGCATTATGGTGGAGCGTTTCCCACGTGGTTTGCTCCTGTGCAGGTGATGATTGTGCCCGTTGGGGAGAAATATTTTCAGTATGCGCGAGAAATTGATGATCTGTTGCGAGGAGAGATGATTCGCTCTGAAGTTGATTGTTCGGATCATACGCTGAATAAAAAGATTCGCACGCATAGTAAGGGCAAGATACCCAATATTGTGATTGTGGGAGAGAAAGAAGAAGAGACGAAGAGTGTGACGTGGAGAAAGCGAGGCGTTGAACAGCAAGAGAGTCTCGATCTTGAGCAATTCAAAAATGAGATAATGAAGAAAATTGCAACTCGTCAGCTCGACTAATAAAGAAAACGCAGAATGGTGCCAGCAACTAAATGGTAGCAAGTAGGCGTCATTTTGCTGCGTTGTTGCTACCATTTAGTTGCTGGCCAGATTCCAATTTCTAGTGCAACGGGATTATTTGAAATAAGGACACCCTTGTCCTATATAAATAATCGCCAAACCATTTAGCAAGGGGTTGCACTTATGAGAAAGTACAAAAGGATGTCCTACGAGGATAGATGCCAGATTGCTGCTATGTTGAAAAGAAATTTTTCAACCACAGAGATTGCTTCAGAGCTTTATTTTCACAAATCAACGATATCTTGAGAGATAAAAAGAGGCCGCGGAAGGCCCTTTTACGGATTTTCTTTTTGCTATTTACCTTTAAATTCTAATAGAAAAGCAGTTATAGAATCAAATAAAAGAGGGCGAAAGAACATCATAATAGATTCCTTGTATGGCTTTGTCGTCAAAATGCTAGAGCGAAAATGGAGTCCAGAGAGAATCGCAGGTCGATACCGGCAAGAACGAGGAGGTAATTTATCTCATCAAATAATTTATAATTTTATTTCTAGAAACCCTTTTTTAAAAAAACATCTCCGTTTTTCCAGCAAGAGAGGTAGTGGAAGGTATCGACAAAGGGGCAATGCCAAAAAGAATCTTTTGAATATTAAAGATCGTCCAGAAGAAGCAAATAAGAGAAGTCGATTTGGAGAAAGATGGTATGTACGGGGCAAATAGAAAACAGCTTCTTGTCTGTATTGAACGAAAATCTCGCTTAGTAAGGATAGGAAAGATAAAGGATTTAAGGGCCCACAAAGTTAACCATTTAACGGAAAAGCTTTTGAGAAATGAAAAAGTCATAACAATAACAAATGACAATGGTACAGAATTTAGGAGACCCCAAACTTCTCAATACCCAATTTACTACTGCGATCCTATGAAGCCTCATCAAAGAGGATCTGTCGAAAATGTTATTGGAACATTGAGAAGATATATAAAAAGAAACACAGACTTAGAGTTATTAGATGAAAGAAGGATAAAAGAGATAGAGGATACGCTTAATCAAACACCAAGAAAAATGTTTCACTATCGTACCCCCTATAAGATTTATTATAAATGTAGAGTTGCACTAGTTGTTTGAATTTAGCCAGCAACCTTTTGGTAATAATAGTGCGTCATTGTAAGTAAATAAAAATTTCAAAAAAAAATTATGCGGACATTAATTTAATCTTTAGGACAAAGGTCTTCTTTAAATTTTACTTAAAGGAGATCCATTCATGTTTAATATTAAAAAGAAACTTTCCTTTGTTTTAAAAAGTCTAGGGGCAATAGGGTTATAATGCTTAGAATCTGTTGTCTGTACTTTAGATCTCTTCCTCAGGCGAGTATCTAGACACAGCTTTCTCATATACTTTTCCACCGTTCTTGGCTATGTTAGTCCAATGAAATATAAACTTGGGAAAATCGCATAAATTAGGTGTACCTGAAATTTAGGGAATTCCAGATTGAAAGAGAAGGAGTTAGATGCGACTATGAAGGATTGATAATAACTTTTATGAGTGTTAGCAAAAATTAATAATTTTGGTCTCGAGTGAATTAAGGGCAAGGCAGCTTTAAAAACTTTTAGACAATAGAATGAAAAGCGAAAGTTCCAATTTAAAAAAGCTGAATCTTAATAAAGGGTATTGAGGAAATTGAAAAGTTTTATGAAAGAATTTCAACAGTCACTTTTTTTTAAAACTACTATATATTTAGTATTGATTTTGACTATAGGTTACCTTACAACACCTTTCGAAATTGCCTTTTCAGATGAGATTGTTTTTTATCTCACGGCCCAGAAGTTTCTTGAAATTAAAGGGATAAGTTCTTTTATACATTTTTCTAAAGAATTTATGATATCTGGCCTTGAAAATAACCCGATACATCCTGTCTTTTATCAAATTCTTTTAGCAATCTGGTCATGTTTATTTTTGACCTCAAGTTCGGTCATTTATTTTAATATTGCACTGTTTGCTATCTTTTTATCTTTAGTAGATCATTTCTACTTAGAGAAGTATATTCAATGTCAAGTAAGACTATATCTTGCACGTATCACATTGCTATGTACCCCCCTTGGTCTTAGTTATGCTTTTTCTGGGATGATGGAAGTGCTTGTGCTTGTTTTAACAGGGGTGGCTTTACACTTGGCTTATCGCCCTATTTCTAGGGTTAGGCATCTTTTTTATAACATACTGCTGTGGTGTCTGTGTATTGCAACAAGACCAACTATATTCTTTAGCATCGCTCCTTTTTTTGCTTTTAGAAAAGATCATAAGTGGGGGGAGATTATTTATGAAATGAAGAGAGACTCTTTTAAAGGAACTCTTTTTATCTTTAGCGGAGGGCTTTTTTTATTTGTAAGTTGGTTTAGCCTTTTTATGCGAGGAGAGTATCCGAGTTTGATTAATAATATTTCCTCTGAAACATTTATCCAGGAGATTTTCAATCGAATAAAAGAAAATCATTCCCTACTTTTCTCATGGAACAGCTTTCCGCATGATGTTTTTGATTATTATTTTCTTTTATTGTTTTTAATTCCATTTTTAATGGTTGTTTTAAGTAATGTACAGAGAAGCTTATGGGTGAGGATTGCTACAAGCTGGATTTTTTTTTATTTCTTTACCTATAGCTTGTACGCATTTAGTGCTTGGAGGTCAAGTCGACTTTTTATGGCACAAGCAAGCATAACTTTAATTGCTTTATTTATATTTCCTCCGAGTATTAAAAATCAGAAAAAACAAAAATACCTATTAACCTCTTTTGCTTTTCTGCATATTCTTCTGGCATATTATCATTTAGATTGGATAGGGCATTTTAGAGCTAGACAACTTCGAGCAATTGAGAAAAAGTCTGAACTTCAAATTAAAGAAGGTGATATTGTTTTGACCGATATCATAACCGTAAATGCTATATTAAGTACCAAGAAAAAAATTGAAATTATTATAGTAAGTGAAGAAGACCTTAAAGATCAAAGAAAGTTTAAAGAACTTGTGGAAGCCTCGAGGCCAAATTATATGACGTTCTATTATAAAAAAGAGTTAGAGATAGCTGGATATCGCAGGCTTCTAAAGATTGAGAAGGAACAAGGGTTTCACCACTGGATAAAAATCTATAATTCTGAAAATCACTAAAAAACTAATGTTGAAGCAGTTGACCTTTCCCCCAATTTCTTAAGAAGCTTGCTTGATTAATTCTGCTATATCAGGATTGAGACAATTATTACCTTTTGGTATTTAGTAGGCGTTATGATGGAAGAGGCCTTTCCAAATAGTTAAAATTAAGCTTTTAATTTTAATATCAAAGTAAAAACTGTAATTTTTAATATAAAGAAGATCATACTTAATGCGCTCCTCTAGAGACGTATCTCCCCTCAATCCATTAATTTGCGCCAGCCCCGTCATCCCCGCCTTCATCTTGTGACGAAGCATGTAATCAGGAATCTCTTTTTTAAACTGATGCACAAACATCGGTCTCTCCGGTCTCGGCCCTACTAGCGTCATCTCCCCGCGCAAAACATTCCAAAGCTGCGGCAACTCATCCAACGAAGACTTGCGCAAAAAACTCCCAAACTTCGTTCGCCTCGGGTCATCCTCCTTACACCAAACCGCGCCCGACTCCTTCTCCGCATCAATCTTCATTGAGCGAAACTTCCACATTTTAAAGACAACACCATTAAGCCCAATCCTCTCCTGTCCATAAAAGATAGGCCCTTTAGACGTAAGCTTAATCAAAATCATAAGAAGAAAAAGCAGAGGTGATAAAAAAATAAGCCCTAAAAAACTCCCCACCACATCAAGGGCACGCTTTAAAAAAAGCTGCTCAAGTCTCTCATCAGGACTATTAATACTTAAATAAGGAACATTTCCCATCAAATGAAGATTTTGCCCAAGCGCCATAGAAGGAAGAGAAGGAATAATTTTCACATCGATGATTTCCTGCTGACATAAATCAATAACTTCTCCCACAGATGAAGACCAATTCTTATGAAAATCCTCGACAGAAAGAAGCGCCACAGTGGGTTTCTCCTTTTCAATAAGAGAGCGAAGATCATGAAGGGAAATGTTATGAGGAACAGGAATCTCTTTCACCTTTAAATTCTTTTGAAGTTGAAGCTGCTTGATAAAATCAGCAAGATTTTTTTTCTCCCCGCCAAAACTCAAAAAAGAAAAAAAGTTCTCTTTTGGTGGAAAGTAAGTATTTAAAGCAAGACGCAAAAGGGCAATAAGAGATGTGGAACAGGTAAAATAAAAAAGAAGCATCAAGCGAGAAAGCCGTTCTTCTAAAATAAAATAAAGCAAAAAAATCAAAATGAAAAAAACCACCGTAGAACTTTTAATAGGACGAAACACACGATCAACCAGAGAAGTAAACTGATCTTCTCGATAAAGTCCATGCCGTGAAAAAATATAAAGAGTGATGATGAGATTGAGAACACCCATTTTGATAAAAGTAAATTGCAACCCTTGTTGCGCTTCAGAAAAAAGAGGAGTTGTGACAAATTCAAAACGCCAGAGATAGGCCAAATACCACGAAGTAAAAATAGCGACGGCATCTAGAGAAAAAAGAACTTTAGGTGAATAAAGTGGTTTGTTCATCATCATTTTAATTGTCCCGTCAATCGTCCTGTTTGAAGAAGTTCTGTTTGATGTTCACGAAAAAAAGTAATGGTCTTTTTTAATCCATCTCGCAGCGAAGTTTTGGGCCTCCAACCTAAATCAAAGAGCTTAGAAGAATCCATCATCTTGCTCATCACTCCGTCAGGATAGTTCTCATCAAAAACTAAATCTCCCTTAAACCCCATCAATTCTTTGAGCATGATGGCGATCTCTTTAATACTTATCTCTTTATTTGATCCAATATTAATAAGTGAGGGGAGATTTTCAATACCATTAAAAGAATGCTCCATTAAAAAACGACAGCCATCGGCCAAATCCTCACTATAGAGAAATTCACGTTTAGGACTTCCCGTCCCCCAAATAGAAAAGGCCTCTCTCTTCTCATCAATACATTGCTGCATGCGCTGAATAAGACCAGGAATCACATGAGAATAAGTAGGATGAAAGTTATCATAAGGGCCAAAAATATTTGTGGGCATGGCCGAAAAAAAAGAGCGACCATATTGACGTCGATAACTCTCGGCCATTTTAATACCGGCAATTTTGCTCAAAGCATAAGGCTCATTGGTGGGCTCTAATTTTCCTGTGAGAAGATATTCTTCTTTGATAGGCCGCGGACAGTCTACAGGATAAATGCAGGAGCTTCCTAAAAAAAGCAGCTTCTTCACCTCTGTTAAGTGGGCCGCTTCCATGGAGTTTAAGGCAATTTTGAGATTTTCCGTAATAAAATCGGCCCTTAGAGTGTTATTGGCGTGAATGCCTCCTACTCTCGCGGCCGCCACAATGACCATCTGGGGTTTTTTGGCGCGAAAATACTCAAGCGTGTGCTGCGCTGAAAATAAATCCAGCTCTTGCCGCGAAGGCGTCAGTAGATGCTTATACCCCGCCTCTTGAAAAGAGCGAACCAGGGCGCTTCCCACTAATCCATTGGCACCTAAAATAAGAAGAGAGCTATTTTTATTCATGATTTTTCTGTCCTCGTGGTAAGAAAAGCAGTCTACAGTTTTACAGGAGTTTCATCAATGGCGAAGAAGCGAATCGATCTTCTTCTTGTGGAAGAAAAGAAAGTGCAAACGCGATCGCGCGCCCAAGATCTTATTAAACGAGAGAAGGTTTTTTTTAATGGCAAGCTCGTTAAAAAGGGTGGTGAGCTTTTTTCTGTAGAAGAAATAGCTAAAATAGAGATTCGCGAACGAGATGAGCTTATTCATGGCGCAGGGCGTGGTCAGTTAAAATTAGAAGAGGCCATCAAAACGTTCCACCTGCATCTGCGCGATCTTGTTTGTCTCGACGTAGGCGCTTCAACAGGTGGCTTTACCCAAGTCATGCTGGCAGAAGGGGCCAAAAGAGTTCACGCCATCGATGTGGGCCATAATCAAATGATGCCTTCCTTGAAAGAAGACCCGCGAGTGAAGAATTATGAAGGGATTAATGCGCGCTACGATTTTGTTCTACATGAAAAAGAAAAAGTGGATTTTATCTCCATGGACTTATCTTTTATTTCTTTACGCTTAGTTCTCAGCTCCGTTCTTTCGCACCTCAAAGAAGAAGGAGAGATAGTGATGCTCTTTAAACCTCAGTTTGAGTTAGGAGCGTCTTTTTTGGGAAAAGGCGGAGTGGTTATCCATCCCCACTTGGAAGAAGAATACCCTTCTTTTTTAGAAGAGTTTGTTGTGTGGGCCCAGCAAGAGCACCCTCTAACTTTTATGGCCCATAGTCCCTCGCCCATTAAAGGCAAAGAAGGGAACTGTGAATTTTTACTTTATTTTAAAAAGAAAGGATAAAAGATGAAGAATCTCTGTGTTTTTTGTGGATCAAGAGAAGGAACAAAACCCGCCTTCAAAGAATCGGCCGTTGAGCTTGGTCGCAAAATGGTTCAAGAAAAAATTAATCTCGTCTATGGCGGCTCTAAAGCAGGTCTCATGGGTGCTATCTCAAAAGTTGTCTTGGAAGGCGGAGGGAGAGTTTACGGTGTCTCCACAAATTATTTGGGAGCAACTTTTGAACAACATCACAAAGAGTTAGAAGACCTCGAAGTTGTTGACTCCATGCATGATCGCAAGCGCTTACTCATTGAAAAAAGCGATGCCTTCTTGGCCATCCCAGGAGGAATTGGAACACTTGATGAAATTGCAGAAGTTTTAACGCTTAGTTCTATCGGTCAACACCGCCGCCCCATTGGCCTTCTCAACGTAGAAGGATATTACGATAATCTCTTGGCCTTTTTTAAGACCATGAGTGAAAATAAGTTCCATGGATCTTTTGATGATTTAATTTGGGTAGGTGAAGATATTGAAGCATTTTTTCAATATGCTCGTTTGCCTTTTATAGAGACATGAGATAATTTATTGGTCAGCGGAGGGCCATATCGATGACGAAGCGTCTGTTTATATTTCTATTGATTTTCATTATTCCTTTTATGGTATTAAAACTACAAAAATTTAATGTTGAATCTCCCACAGTGGACCCTTTTGATTTTGCGAAAGAAAAAGAAAATCACGAAAACTATCTGGCCCTTTTTGAGCATCCCGAAGAAGAAGAAAGTGAAGAAGGCGATGGCGAGGCGGTGGCAAAAGTTGCAACCAATGAGGCCCCTATTGAACTTACTACTGAAGAGCTGCAAAACGGGTATCATGTTTATACAAAAAAAGGTCAGTGCGTAAGCTGCCACGGTAAAGGTGGCGAGGGAAAAGTCTCGCAAGAATCACCAAAGCTTGCGGCCCAACATGACTGGTATTTAGAAAAACAGCTCATTGATATGAAAAGTGGGGTACGCAGTAACCCTAAAATGAATATTTATTTAAAAAAGTTAACAGAGCAGGATATGAGCGATGTGGCCCATTATCTTTCTCTTTTGCCTCGCAAATAATCTATTTAAGATAAAACACAACAAAAAATTTAGGAGAAACTCATGAGCAGTGCTGATGAAGCAATGGATGTTGTCGCTAGTAAAAAAGTAAAAAGAGAAAAAGTTGAGGGGATGCCTAAAACGAAGCTAACTTTGGATTTTAAAGAAAACATGGAGCTTTTAGAGCAAATCCAAGGAATTCTCGATGTAAGCAATAAGAAAAAATATGGCCGCAAAGTAGATTTGATGGATCTTCTGGCCATTTTACTTGAAAAATTTGAGGAAGAGAGCGATACCGCCAAAGCTCAAGAGAGAACGTATTCTAAAATGGACCGTGTTTATCTCTCTCATGAAGAGTATAACGAGAAAAATCAGCTCTCTTTAACATTAGAAGAGTATTTGATTCGAGAACTAAAGATTCAGTAATGGCCAAAATTTATCGCTACAAGGGAGTAGAACCCCAAATTGGAAAAAACAGCTTTTTGTCTTCAGGAGTTGAAATCATTGGTGATGTCACTTTGGGAGACAATTGCAGTATCTGGTTTAACAGTGTGCTGCGAGGAGATGTTGGATCTATTACCCTTGGCGATAATGTCAATATTCAAGATCTTTGCATGCTTCACAATACAGCAGGTATTCCCCTTGTTATTGAAGAAAATGTCAGCGTTGGCCATCATGTGATGATTCACAGCTCCACCATTAAAAAGGGAACTCTTGTAGGGATGGGCTCCATTATCATGGACGAAGTGGTCGTAGGAGAATCTTCGCTTGTGGCAGCAGGATCTGTTTTGCCTCCGCGCAAAGTTTATCCTCCAGGGCATCTTATCATGGGAAATCCTGCGCGTGCTGTTCGAAAGCTAGACGAAAAAGAGCTCAATATGGTGGAAAATCACTATAAGCGCTATTTGAAATATCAAGAAAGTTATAACGACGAAGATTTTACTCTTATTAAAGAAACAAATCGCACTTAATGAAAAACATGAAAAAAAAGTATCAGGCCATTTATTTTGACTTTGATGGCACCCTTTGCAACTCCACTAATGTGATGGTTGAAATTATTAATGAGAGTGCTAAAAAATTCTCTTTTCGGGAAACGACCCTTGAAGAAGTTCGCCATACTCCTCTTCATGAGGCCTTAAAAGAAATTCTCTTTTTAAAAATTCCTTTTATTATCTGGCGGCAAAAGAAAATGATGGGAAAGCGAATAAAAGAGTGTCCTCCCTATGAAGGAGTTCGTGAACTCTTAGAGACTCTTTTAAAGGAAGATATTCAGGTAGGAATCTTGTCTTCAAATAATAAAAAAAATATCCGCTCTTTTTTTCAAGGATGGGGAGATGCATTTGAAAAAATTGAGATCGTGGAAGCGGGTCTTTTTAATAAACACAAAAGAATAAAAAAAATTCTTCGACAAAAAAAGTATGCTCCTCAAGAGATGCTCTATGTGGGAGATGAATTGCGCGATTATCAGGCCGCCCAAAAGAGCGGGGTTGATTGCTTGCTTTATACTTATGGACAAAGCTCGCGTGCTTTATTAAACCGAGAAAAAATTAGTGATGATCTTTTGATGGATGCACCAAAGGATTTGTTACAAAAAATTGGTGTTTTGTAGATGAGTAAAGATTTTTCTTTTTTTGAGACACCTTTTGGGTATGCCGCTTTTGGTATTCAAAAAGAAAAAATCACTTCTTTTCATTTGCCTCACCCAAGTTTTGAGGCCTTAAAAAATTACCTTCATCCTTTATTAGAAGATAAACCTTCCTATGATGTTTTTTTTCCGCTCTCGTTAAAATTTTGTTTAGAAAAAGAAATTCAAGAATACTTTCAAGGATCGCGGCAGATTTTCAGTGAGAAATTCACGTCACCTTTTAAGAGGCGAGATTTCTTTTATACGGATTTTTCTTATTTAGTTTTCTCTGCTCTGGATGATCTTTCTTATGGAGAGACAATAAGTTACGGAGAGTTGGCCTCTAAAATAGGAAAGAAGGGAGCGCAGCGCGCTTTAGGGCATCAGGTGGGGAAAAACAGTTTTCCTCTTTTATTTCCTTGTCATCGCATTACAGGAAAGAATAATCTAGGAGGGTTTAGTTCTGCCATGGGAACACCCTTAAAAGAACAGCTTATTTTATTTGAAAAATCACACAACATAAAAAGACAAAATTAAAAAAAAGAGGAGGGCAGTGATGCTCACAGAAGAAGATAAATACCGATTTTATGAAGCGGCCGTTCAGAGTCCCGATTTTGATATTGATTTTTTCGATGATTATTTTTCAAAAGTACGCAATCGATTGCCGAAATCTTTTCGTGAAGATTTTGGAGGAACAGGGCTCAACTCAAAAGAGTTTGTCTCGCGCCGAAAAGATAATGTTGCTTATGTAGTGGACCTTGATCCTAGTCCTTTAAAATATGGAAGAGAGCATCACTTGACGGCCCTTCCTAAAAAAGACCAAGAAAGGCTTCATTATGTAGAACAAAATGTTCTTAAAGATCATCCTAAAAGTTATCCTGCTTTTGATGTTGTGGCCGCTTTAAATTTTTCTTATTTTATTTTTAAAGAGCGCGAAACATTGAAGAGTTATTTTAAAAAAGTATTTAAAAGTCTTTCAAGTGACGGGCTTTTTTTCTTAGATATTTTTGGTGGTTCACAGTGCCAAGGGCCTATTGAAGATGTCAACGATCGCGGTGAGTTTCTTTATTACTGGGACTGTGATGAATTTAACCCCATTACCCATGATTGTGTCTATAAAATTCATTTTCGGCCTAAAGGACAAAAGCGAAAAATTAAAGATGTTTTTGTCTACAACTGGCGCCATTGGACTATTCCTGAAGTAATGGATGTTTTAAAAGAGGCCGGCTTTAAGCATATGCAAATTCTTTGGGAAGGCGATGATGAAGACGGAGGAGGAAATGGAGAGTTTTGTCCTACTTGGGAAATTGAAAATTGCGATGCGTGGGTGAGCTACATTGTGGCCAGCAAAGCTGATCTTCCAGGTCCCCAAAATCAGCGGATGCTACAATAGTTTTTAAACCCAGTTGATGGGTTTTTGCTGTTGTTGTTGTAAATAATCATTGATTTGAGAAAAAGGGCGATGGCCGAAAAAACCTCGATAAACAGAGAGAGGTGAAGGGTGGACGCTGCGAATAATTTTATGTTTTTTGGGGTCGATAAAGGCCCCTTTTTTTTGGGCGTAGCTTCCCCAGAGGACAAAAACAAGGCCCTCTTTTTTTTCATTGAGAAGATGAATGATTTTATCGGTGAATTCTTCCCATCCCTTTTTTTGGTGCGATCCGGCCTGATGAGCTTGAACCGTTAGAGTTGCATTGAGGAGTAAAACACCTTGCTTGGCCCAGCATTCGAGATTTCCGCTCTCTGGGATGCTGGAGAGTTTCAGATCATCTCTGAGTTCTTTAAAAATATTGACGAGAGAGGGAGGTGTTTTAATGCCTTCAGGGACAGAAAACGAGAGCCCATGGGCCTGATTAGGACCGTGATAAGGATCTTGGCCAAGGATGACGACTTTTACTTGTTCAAAAGGAGTAAGGTCAAAGGCCTTAAAGATGTTGTGAGGTGCAGGAAAAATAGTTTTTCCCTTACTTATCTCCTTTCGCAAAAAAGAGCGCAAGTTGTCCATATAAGGTTGCTTAAACTCTTCTTGGAGTTCTTTCTTCCAACTCTCTTCCATCAAAATAGTGTTTGTTGTTGTCATAAAAAATTTATACCATAGGCCAAATCAAAAACAAGGGGAGCTCTGGTGAAAAGTATCGTTGAAGAACTTACACGTTTTGATAGTTTAATGGAGAAAATGATCGCACTGGAAAAAGGCGAAAAGATTATCAGTGATGGTCTTTGTTATTGGGGCAATGAAAAAAAACAAAAAGAAAGAATTGATTTAACCCTGATGGGCGCCGTTCACGGCAACGAAATTATTGGCCTATTTATTTTGTGTGAACTTTTCGAAAAAATACTGAAAGGTGATTTACAACCAAAAATCAATGTGGCCTTTATTTTGGGAAACCGCGAGGCCTTAAAACAAGATGTGCGCTTCACAGAAAAAGATCTCAACCGGTCTTTTCAAAAAAATAAAAAACATGCTTCTTCTCATGAAGAACGACGCGCTCATGAAATTGAATCTATTTTAGAAAAGACATCTTTTCTCGTAGATTTTCATCAAACGCAAACACCTACACATCGCGCTTTTTTTGTCTTGAACTATACAAGAAAATCGCATCTGTGGGCGAGGTTTCTCAATCCAGAGATCCCCATTATTAACTTTAAAGAGGGGATGAAGAGAGAAGAAAATATCACCTCTACCATTTTTACGAATCATGCGGGAGGGGCCGGTATTACCCTTGAGTTAGGAGAAAAAGGGTTTGAGGAAAAACAGTTAGAGAAAGCTCTTAAAGTGGCGTTGCAGGGAATAAATTCTTTTTTTGAAATGGAGGAGAAGTGGAGCATTGTTGAAAAAAAAGAGACGGGTTTTATCGAAGAGTCTTTTAAGCATCATCATAATTTTTATTGTATTGTAGAAAAAGTAGAGGCCCCTTCAGAAGAAGGAGATCTTCATCATGATATTATCAATTTTTCACCTGTGAAAAAAGGAGATGCGCTGGGGGTCTTTGAAGGAGAAGAGCTTGTGAGCTTGCACGATGGGGTGGTGATTTTTCCAAAATATAATAAAGGGCGAGATAAGGTAAAACGTGACAAAAAAGATCCTATTTGTTCTATTGCCAGCGTTGTGGATCATTTTTAATTTAAAGACTCAAGTCTTTAGCTCCTTTTTCCGACAAAGGGGGCATGAACAGAGCACACGGCAACCTTCTTTTGAGCATTGTAGATGCTTTTTTTTACAGCTTGATGGTGGGGGCCGGAGAGTCTTATTTTTGTGCCTTTTCCTTGGCCTTAGGCCACTCAGAGCTCTTTGTCGGTCTTCTGGCCACCTACCCGCTTCTCCTTGGCGGAATTATGCAACTCATTACTCCTAAAATTTTTAATAAATTTAATAATGCCCAGCACCCCATTGTCATGGCCTGTTTTATCCAAGCGGTGGTCTTCCTCCTCATCAGTCAATTTTCTCAATTTGCCGTGAGCGAATGGGAGCTCTTTGTGGTGGTGAGTTTTTACTGGTTTTTGGCCTTTATTATTGGAGGAATGTGGAATAGCTGGATTAGCTACATCGTTCCTCAGCGCATGGCCCCTATCTTTTTTGCTCGCCGAAATGTTTTTGTCTATCTTGGGACTTTTATTGGACTTCTTCTTTCGGGAATAATGCTAGAAAAAGGGCGTATCGGAAATGAAGTTCTCAATCTCTATTCGAATCTTTTTTTGGCCTGCGGAATTTTTCGTCTTATTTCAACACTGATTCTTTCTTTTCATCGCGTGGATCTCAAGAAAATACGTTTCATTAATTTAAAAAAGAAGGGAGGAGGATTTTCCTTTAAAGATTTTACCACCACAGAAAATGGAAAAATATTTCTTTTTGTGATTTTCTTTAAAATGGCCGTCTTTACCGCTGCTCCTTTTTTTACTCCCTACATGCTCAAGCAACTCAACCTCAACTATAATCAGTTTTTTATCTTGCTCTCTTTGGCCTTCATGGGAAAAATGATCATGATGAGAATGGCCAATACGTGGCAAAAATATTTTTCTTTAGAGAAAATCTTTTTTTACTCGTCGGTAGGCATTAGCTTCATGCCCCTTTTGTGGAGTCTTTGGGATAATTTTTATTACTTGGCCTTCCTGGAAATTTTAAGCGGTGTCATGTGGGGAGGATTTGATCTTGCCTTTTTTCTTATCGTTCTTACAAGCATTGCTCCTCAGGCGCGAGTAAAGTTTTTTTCTTTTTTTAACTTACTAAAGACTGTGGCCATGGCCGCGGGATCTTCTATTGGGGCCTTTTGGCTGATGAAGAGTCATCTTACTATTAGCGATTATCACGGTCTTTTTGTTTTCTCTTGGGCCATTCGCTTTCTCCCTCTTTTCTTTTTTCCCACTATCAAACTTCGCTATCAGCTATCTCAAATCGTTACCCGCCTTCTTTCTGTTCGTCCGGCATCAGGCTCTCTTGAACGGCCTATTTTTTCACTTGTGAAAGGTCATCATCATGAGAAACAAAAAGAGGAGCAACTTCATGAAGAAAACTTTGAAGAAAATGAAGGGAGTTTGGCCAAAAAGGCAAGTTAATTACTTTTCTTTGTTTTTACGCATCGCTCTTTTTAAAATATTGAAAAAAATTTCATCTTTGTCATAATATCTTGTGGTCATCAATCTTTTTTGCCACAGGAGGAATAATGACAG
>CALDHR010000014.1 GCA_937898585.1 uncultured Oligoflexia bacterium | reverse complement strand
TTAGAGGCCTGAACGCAGGAGTAGTCAAATTCGATTCCCTGGCCAATTCGGTTTGGTCCTTGACCTAGAACGATGAGGGAGTCTTCATTTTTTTCTTTTGTTTTTGGCGACTCATTGAGGTCTGTGTAAGTGCTATAAAAATAAGGAGTCGTAGAAGGAAATTCTCCCGAGCAGGTATCAATCATGCGGTAGACGGGGAGGATATTTTCTTGAAGGCGAAGGGCCCGAATTTCTTCTTCTTTTTTTGCATGAGGTGTATTTTGGAGAAGGAAGGCCAGATGTTCATCGGAAAATCCCTTCCTTTTCATTTCTTTAAGATCTAGGCGCTGCTTTCTAAAGTCCTCTTCGGCATCGACGATTTCTTTCATCTGCTCAATAAACCAGAGGGTAATCTTGCTTCGTTTGGCGATGTCCTGAGGTGTTGCACCAAAGCGTAGGGCGTCTAGCACGGCCACTAAGGAGAGTTCGCGAAAATCAAGAAGGCGATGGAGGGTTTCTTCTTGAGAGAGTGCCAGGGTTGGATAAGAGCTTTTCTTTTCCAGTGATCGGTAGGCCTTTAGAAAGGCCTCATTGAAAGTTGATCCGATGGCCAAGACTTCGCCGACGGCCTTCATTTGGGGTCCAAGAAGTTCTTTTTGACCGGGAAATTTATCAAAGGCGAAGAAGGGCATTTTGAGGGCGATGTAGTCGAGGCTAGGTTCGAAGGCCACGCAGCTTTTTTGGGTGATATCGTTGGTTATATGGCGCAAGAGTTCGCCTGTGGCCAAGCGGGCGGATATTTTGGCGATGGGGTATCCGGTGGCCTTAGAGGCGAGGGCAGAAGAGCGAGAGACGCGCGGGTTCATTTCAATAACGTAAATATCTGTTTCGTCGTCGGGGTTAATGGCAAATTGCACGTTAGCACCACCGGCCATGACGCCGACTTTTTTGGCGATTTCGATGCTCATGGTGCGCATATTCATAAGACAGCGATCTGATATGGTCACCGCCGGTGCAATAGTTATACTGTCGCCCGTATGAACACCGCAGGGATCGATGTTCTCAATAGAGCAGATCATCACAGCATCAAGTGAACGATCCACCATCACCTCAAGCTCAACTTCTTTATAACCCACAAGAGATTTTTCAATATTGAGTGTGGCATCAGGGTTTTTGGAAAAAAAGTCAGTGCAAAATTGCAACAATTCGTCTTTTTCACTTTCTTGAAAGAGACGAGCACCCAGTCCACCTAGAGCGAAACTATTGCGTACAAGAACAGGATATTCTAGTTGCTGATGAATTTTTGTCCCGCTAATCATTTTACTTGTTAACTGAAGACGAGGCGCCGTTCGATAACCGAGATCTTTAACCAACTTATCAAAAATATCGCGGTCCTCTGCTTTATAAATTGTTTCGGCCCTCGCTCCAAGGAGAGCAAT
>CALDHR010000013.1 GCA_937898585.1 uncultured Oligoflexia bacterium | reverse complement strand
ACAAAATTAACAAGGCCAAAATGCCTGATGAAGTCGAAAAAGAATCTCTTAAACAACTCGCTCGTCTTGAAAAAATGCACCCCGACTCTTCAGAATCTAGCATTATTAGAAACTACCTTGAATGCCTCGTAGATCTCCCTTGGTCTATTGCTTCTGTGGAAGATATCAACTTAAAAAAAGCGCGCGAAATCCTCGATGAAGACCACTTTGAACTTAAAAAAATCAAAGAACGCATCTTAGAGTTTCTCGCTGTCCGTCAACTGAAAGGGGCCCAAACCAAAGGTCCTATTATCTGTTTTTCAGGTCCTCCGGGAGTAGGAAAAACATCGCTGGGAAAATCTATTGCGAAGGCCACGGGAAGAGAATTTGTTCGCATTAGTTTAGGTGGTATTAAAGACGAAGCAGAAATCCGCGGTCACAGACGAACTTATGTGGGCGCAATGCCAGGTCGCTTTATTCAGGCCCTTCAGCAGGCCAAGACCAACAACCCTGTTATTATGCTAGATGAAATTGATAAACTCGGCCAAGACTTTAAGGGCGATCCCTCTAGTGCTCTTTTGGAAGTACTCGATCCTGAACAAAATTCCAGCTTTCGCGATCACTATATCAATTTGCCTTTTGATCTCTCCAACGTCATGTTTATCGCCACCGCCAACGTCCTCGAAAATATTCCTCATCCTCTCCGCGATCGAATGGAAGTTTTGCAACTCAGTGGTTACACGCTGGAGGAAAAAATCTGCATTACCCGAAAATACCTTATTGAAAAACAAATAAAAGAAAATGGACTAGAGGCCAAACATATCTCCATTACAGACGACGCCATTAGTCAGGTCATTGATGGTTATACGCGAGAATCAGGACTAAGAAACCTTGAGCGCTACGTGGGATCTTTGTGTCGAAAAATTGCCGTCAAATTTGTCGAATTGGGCGAAAAATTTAAAAAAATTAATATCACTAAAGAGATGGTTCCCGAACTTCTTGGCCCTATTATGTTTGACCGACAAACGGAAGCACCTCGCGATGAAATTGGGAAGGCCACAGGGCTTGCCTGGACGGCCTTTGGTGGAGAAATTCTCTTTATCGAATCCATCCTTATGAAAGGACGAGGCCTTACCCTCACAGGAAAGCTCGGTGAAGTGATGCAAGAATCAGCAAAGGCGGCCCTAGCGCATCTTCGCGGCAATGCAGAGTTCTATGAAATTGACGAAGAGCTCTTTGACCAATATGAAATTCATATTCACGCTCCAGCGGGCGCCATCCCCAAAGATGGACCAAGTGCAGGAATCACTATGGCCTTGGCCATCTACTCTCTTTTAA
>CALDHR010000012.1 GCA_937898585.1 uncultured Oligoflexia bacterium | reverse complement strand
TGTTGCTGAAGCTTTAACTCTGTTTTGCAAATTTCTTACTTTGTTTTGCTTGGCCCTTTTCTCGGCCGACTTGTGATTGGCCACAATCGTTCTCCTCATTTAATTTAAATAGAAAGTAGTTATCGATCCCTTGGACCGAGCAACTCTTTTAAAATAAACTTCTCGAGAAATCAACAAGAGCTTAAAAAAAGCTCCTCTCCTTTTGAAAAGTAGTGTACAAATACGACAAAATATATTGACCCACTTCTTGCTTTTACCTAAGCTTAAATACTCAAAGTTCTGGAGTACATTCATGAAAGTAAAAAAAATTGGTATTATTGGAGCAGGTCAAATGGGCCGTGGTATTGCTCAAGTCTCCTCTCAAAGTGGATTTGAAACACTGCTCTTTGATCTCAATGAAGAGATTCTTCAAGACAGCAAAAACCGCATCAGCGCCCAGCTACAAAAAGATCTCTCCAAAGGTAAGACAAGCGAAGAGGCCATCACAAAGGCCAAATCTCTTTTGCAAACGACAACTGACCTTAAAAAAATGCATGATATGGGACTCATAATTGAGGCGGCCACTGAAAATAAAAGCATTAAGTTTAAAATTTTTAAAGATCTCAGTGAAATCTGCTCTCCTAAAACCATCTTGGCCTCTAATACCAGCTCTATTTCTATCACTGAAATTGCGGCCCAGACAAAAAATCCCACCCAGGTTGTGGGAATGCATTTCATGAACCCTGTTCCCGTGATGAAGCTCGTGGAAGGTATTAGCGGTCTTGAAACTTCTCCCGAGGTCTTTAAGGCCGTTGAAGAAGTGGCCATTGCGATGGGAAAAACATTTGTCAAAGTGCGAGATATCCCAGGCTTTGCCGTCAATAGAGTTTTGATGCCTATGATCAACGAGGCCATTTTTGCACTTTATGAAGGAATTTCAACAAAAGAAGATCTCGATACGGCCATGAAGCTAGGAACTAATGTTCCCATGGGTCCTTTGGAACTGGCCGATTTTATCGGACTTGATACGTGTCTCTCTATAATGGAAGTTCTTCATGAAGGGCTCGGCGATTCTAAATACCGCCCTTGTCCACTCTTAAAACAATACGTGGCCGCCTCCAGGCTGGGGCGAAAAAATAAAAGAGGTTTCTATGACTACCCATAAAGAATCTTTTGAAACACTTCTTTTAGAAAAAGACAGCGAAGCGAAGATCTGGACACTCACCATTAACCGTCCAGAGAGTCTCAATGCCCTCAATGAAAAGGTTTTAACTGAGCTAGAATTATTCCTTAAAAATCTTCATCAAGAAAAAGAAAGTCGCCCTCGTTGCCTTATTTTGACAGGTTCAGGAGAGAAGGCCTTTGTGGCCGGGGCGGATATTGTGGCCATGAGTAAGATGAATCCTAAAGAGGCCGAAGAGTTTGGCCGTCTTGGACAGAAAGTCACTCTCATGATGGAAAAAATTAATATTCCTCTTATTGCGGCCCTCAATGGTCATGCCCTGGGTGGCGGTCTCGAGTTGGCCATGAGTGCAGACTTAATCTACGCTACAAATTCTGCCCTTTTAGGCCTTCCAGAAGTGACTCTGGGCCTTATTCCTGGCTTTGGGGGAACCCAGCGCTTAGAGAGACTAGTAGGACGACAACAGGCCAAAGAACTCATTTATAGCGCTAAGAAAATTAAAGGCCCTGAGGCAAAGCGAATAGGACTTGTCTTAGAACTCTTTGATACACAAAAAGAGTTAAGGGATCACTGTTTTCAGATGGCCAAAACAATTGCTCAAAATTCTCCTCTTGGAGTGGGAACAGCAAAAAAGGTTATGTTTAAAGGCAATGACTGTCCCATCGCTGAAGGACTAAATATTGAACTCGAGCAATTTGCTGCTCTCTTTAGCTCAAAAGAAAAAGTTGAAGGAATGACGGCCTTTATAGAAAAAAGAAAACCGCAATTTTAATAGGCCATACTTAAGGAGATACCATGATGTTAGATAATGATTACCAAGATATTCGATCCCTTGGCGCCAAAATGGCCGATAAGTCTCTAAGTCCTCTGGCCGCAAAGATTGATGAAGAAAGCGAAATTCCAGAGAGTGTAGTCAAAGAGCTCAAAGACAATGGATTGATGGGTATTTTTATTCCCGAAGAGTATGGTGGAGCAGGTCTTGATGAAGTGGCCTACGCTATTTTAGTAGAAGAAATTTCGCGCGGGTGCGCTTCAACAGGAGTTCTTCTCTCTGCTCATAACTCTTTGTGTATCGCTCCTATTATTAATTCCGGAAATGAAGAACAAAAAAAGAAATATCTTCCAAAGTTGGCCACAGGTGAATACATCGGCTGTTTTTGCCTCAGTGAGCCCAATGCAGGATCCGATGCAGGATCTTTGACAACTTTTGCTGAAGATAAAAATGATCACTATCTTCTTTCAGGAACAAAGAATTTTATTACTAACGGACGCGAGGCCCACCTTGCTATTGTTTTTGCCAAAACTACTAAAACTCCTAACCACAAAGGCATCAGCGCTTTTATTGTTGAAATGAAGCAAGCAGGTATTACAATCCCTAAGCTTGAAGACAAACTGGGTATTCGTGGCTCTTCTACTGCCCAAATTTTCTTTGATAAAGTAAAGGTTCCCAAGGAAAATTTATTGGGACCTTTCGAGAAAGGATTTTCTATTGCCATGAAAACACTGGATGGAGGAAGAATTGGAATTGCTGCCCAGGCCGTAGGCATTGCTCGAGCGGCCTATGAGTATGCTCTTCGCTATTCTAAAACGCGCGAACAGTTTGGCGGCCCTATTTCTAATCTTCAGGCCATTCAGATTCTTATCGCCGATATGAGCACAAGACTTCAAGCGGCAAGACTTCTTACTTATGAAGCGGCCCATTGCAAAAGAAAGGGTGAGAGCTACTCCAAGCAAGCGGCCCAAGCAAAACTTTTTGCCTCTGAGATGGCCATGTGGGTGACAACTAAGGCCATCCAAATTTGCGGGGGAAATGGCTATACCAAAGAATATCCTTTAGAGCGCCATTTTAGAGATGCCAAAATAACAGAAATTTATGAAGGAACTTCTGAAATTCAGCGACTCGTTATTGCTGCTCATGAACTTAAAGAAGCATCAAGTTAAGAATTTACGTTGCTTTAAAGGGGCCAAAGAGGTTATAAGACGCACTTTGCATTGGCCATCTTACTTCAAAGACTAGGATGATTAGATGACGACTAAAAAGAAAAAAGCTAAAAAAAGCACAACAAAGAAATCACCAAAAACTGTTGCAAGTAAGAGCAAAGCGGCCAAAGCTGTTGCCAAAAAAGTGACAAAACCAGTGGCGAAAAAAACAGTGAAAAAAGTAGCAAAAAAAGCAACAAAGAAACCAATAAAAAAAGAAGCTAAAAAAATAGTGAAAAAAGCAACCGTCGTAAAAACTCCGGCCAAAAAGGTTGTTGCAAAAAAAACTAAAGCTGTTGCAAAAAAAGCGACCATCAGCAAATCAACTTCCAGCATGAGAAAAAAAGCAACAGTGTCAAAAAAACCTGTCAAGGAAGAAGCAAAAGTTGCCAGCAAAAACAAACCTCTAAAAAAAGAAAAAATTGTTACTCCTCAAAAGTCAGAGCAACTACCAGAGACGACAAAACCTGTTATTAGAGAAGATCATCAAAATTTCCCCAGCATTGTTGAGCAACTTGTCTCAAAAAAACTTGATCTCTCACTTGAAATGGATTTAGACACTACACTCCCTTCGCGGCGAGTAAATCCAAAGAGAAGAGCTAATTCAGCAAAAAGTATTGAAGAAAAGTCTTCTTCTCCAAAAAAGAAAAAAGATACTTTAAAGGGCACTCCTCCTCATCAAGAGCACGAGGAAGAAAAGAAACAAGAAATAGCAGATAAGTCTAAAGAGAATAGACCTCTGTCTGACGATGAAAAAAAAGGTGACCCCATGTTGCTCAGAGAGTCCAGCATGTACGAAGATTTTGATGAAGATCAAGATGATAAGGATCTGGACAAAGACCTTGAAAGCGAGAAAATTAAGTTTGATGAAGAAGA
Source organism: uncultured Oligoflexia bacterium (assembly GCA_937898585.1). GTDB lineage: Bacteria > Bdellovibrionota > Bacteriovoracia > Bacteriovoracales > Bacteriovoracaceae > CALDHR01. Next base: position 554 of record CALDHR010000012.1, on the reverse strand, counting down.
GGATTTAAACCTCGATCTTGATATTGAACGAGAGGAAAATGCACGCGATCCAGAGTCTATTCAAAAGAAAGAAATCCGCGACTTAGGTGAAAAAATTGTCGATGAGATTGAAACGCTTCGCGAAGATTACGACATCAATGAAATTCGTGCGGCCATTCGCGATTTAGATATTTTCAATCAACGCGACAGTGATGATTGCCTCGAAAAATATTGCGAAAATATTCATCAAATAGCAGGACATTGCCGCCTTCATTATATTAAGAACTGGGTTTCTATCAAAAGAAAAGAGACCATCCTTAAAGAAGGAAAATTACAATTTCTTATAGAAGAGCTGATTAATAAATACCCCATCAAGCATATTGAAAGCATTATGAATGATTTAAGCAGCGACAAGCAGTTTTACGAAATTCTCAAAGATCTTCATATTGATGGTCCTGGATCTGAAGAAAACAGTGATGATGGCGGTGATGACGATGACATTGAAATCGACACCAAGTCATTTGGTGCTGGTTCAAGAGGTGGTAATTTTGATGAAGAAGATTCTATTTAACACT
>CALDHR010000011.1 GCA_937898585.1 uncultured Oligoflexia bacterium | reverse complement strand
TTTATTTTTGAAAAAGAAGAAGAAAAAACAAGAGAAAAAAGAATTTCTTGGGTGAAGCAAGAAGAAAAAAATAAAAAAAATGAAAAGAAAGAACCTTCTTTGATTTTGAAAAAAGAAGAAGAAAAGGCAAAATCTAAACTAGAGGCAATTGATAGAATAAGAAAAAAAGAATTTTTATCAGCAGAAGACAAAATATTTCTCGTTGAAAAATTTCATCAACAAGAGACATGGGATGAATTTCATCATCTTCTCATGCAAGAAAATCATTCCCATAATCTTGAACGAAAGCAACTCTTTGTCGTTGATAATTTTTACTTTATTTTTTCTCGTCTAAAGGGAGAAGAGCATCTTCACTATAAAACCATTGAGTTTATTCATTCTTTTGTAAAAGACACCTCTCTTAAAAAATTTATCTCACAAGAGGACAAAAAAAACAGAGCTGCTCTTATTCTAGAGATGATGAGTTTGGTGAAAAATTACTCATCTGAAGAATATGAGAAAATCTATGATTCTTTGAGCGAAAATTATCAAGAATTTGTTAAGCGAAACCCTCCTCTTTATCTAGGGAACTTGAGGTGACTCACTTTATTGGGGCCCTTCTTTTCTTTTGGGGAAGTAATATTTTCGCTTTATTTATTCCTCATAAAGAAATTCAGTTTCACGTGGATATGGATGTTAAAGAACGAAAAAAAATGGCCGAAGAATTTATGAAAGGAGCTGCTAAAGTGGATGCTCTTTTTGCCAGTGCAAAAGCAGAAGTTTCATTTTTTGGGCGAAAAGAAGAAAATAAAAAAGAATTAAATTCTTTGATGGAAGTCATTTATCAGACAGGATTTGAGTTTAATGAGAAGAGAGATCACCTTCTGCCCGTTGGTCACAAAATCATGATTGAGGCAATTTTTTTAAGTGAAGATGAAAAAAGTTTTTCCCGCTTGGTGAAAATATTTAAAGTGAGAGGTCTTTTTGGTCTTATCAAATCATCACACACAGAAGTTATTGAAAAAATTGCCAAAGAAGAAATGTTGAGCTTACAGGTGAGAGTCCTTATCAATGAAGAAAACAGGATTGAAGAAAAGAAGTGTTATCAGCAGCTTCGTGATTGCTTTGATTTTTATCGGCAGCAGTGGAGCAACTGGATACAAAGAGGCCATGGGCAAGGAGAGTATCTTTTTTTAGGCAAAAAATAGTTGGGCGGAAGCGATGATTGTGTTATTCAAAAAAAAGTTTGAACTATTAAACTTTGGATGCTCATGAAGAAACTTTTTGTCTCAATTTCTTTATTTTTCTTTTTTTGCACTTCCTCCCCTTCTCTCTTGGCCAGTGATACTCTTACCCTTGCAGAAGATGTCAGCACTGGGGTTGAGATGAGTTGTAGTTTTTTGCCTCAACTTCTTATTGGACTTCAGGTATTGCGGCACGGTCATGACGGTGCCAGTCGAACAGCAGCTCTTGTTGATATGCTTCTTATTAATGGGTTGCAAGTTTTTTGGGACATAAGGGATTATCAGACGCAAGGACGCAGAAACACGGAAAATTGGGGAGATTCTTCTTTTGCTGAGAAGAACACTTTTTGGATTGGCAATGGCCAGCAAATAGGATCCATGCTTGGCGATGTTTTTGTGCTTGGCTGTATTTGTTATAAGATGGGTTTTCCGCGTATGATTCCTTTTCATTCTCTTTTTTTTGGAAAAAGTGATGTCAGTGAGGCCTCTCTCTTTGTTCAAGAAAAAAAAATTTCTCTTATGTGTGATGGAGTAAGTTGCATTTATCCTTTGGGGGAAAAGGCAAAAGTGAAAACCTATGGTCCGGGATGGATGGGGTATTATTGGTGGGGCCGTCCAAGTCCGCGAGATCCAGAGGAGATGCCTCTCTGTGAGTCAGTAAGGCACGAAGAGAGTTGTGAGGTGACGGGAGTTGAGCTTTATCCTTACAAAGTTGTTCTCCAGCTAGAGCTGCTTGTTGCGGGTCTTAGGACTCCTCTAAAAAGAGAGATAACCACAAAGAATGAAGTGAAATATTTTAAAGAAGACTTAAAAAGTATTAACTAGCTGAAGTTTCTTGCGTTTAAAGCTTTTAAAAAGATTATCAATGGCCACCATCATTTCAGCGCTGTTACTTATAGTAGAAGGTTCTTCTTGGTCACTATTATCATCGTAAAAGGGAAGAACATCGCTTTTGTACTCAAGAGAGCTAGGGTAATACGTTTCAATTTTTGTTTCATCAATAAAGTCGTGAAAAATTTCTTCAAAAAGATTTTTTCTTCCTTCTTCTTGCGGGCAGTATTTTAAATAATACCAGTAGGTAAGAAGAGGGTGAATGAGTTCTTTAAAGTCCTCGTCGTAGCGATTATTTTCAAAGTAAGTTTGGTTCTTTTCAATAAATTTTTCGATAAAAAAGAGAGAGTCTTTTTTATTGAGAATAATATAGAGAAAAGAGACCGTTTCAGGGGAATAGGAAAAATTTTTTTCTAGTTCTAAAAAAAGCGAAGAAGGGACTTGGCCTTCATGAAAGAGGATGTAGTAACTGGCCATGGCCTTAAGGTATTGAGATTTTAGTTCGGGAAGATGGCAGGTCTCTGCATGCATTTTGAAATAGGGAAAAAGATCAGAATGACCGGCGAGAATTCTTAGAGAGTCAAAACTAGCAGTAATGAATTCATCTTGTGCTTCGCTGAGAACTTCGCGTAATTCATCTTGCTCCGTTGTTTGATAAAAATAATACTGGGTGACGTAATTGATAATAGAAAAGAGTCGTTTATCTCCCCAGTGGGCCAAAAGACGAAGAGCATTTCCTGCAACAAACGGCATAAAGATTTCGCCGGAAGCAAAAAAAGCAAGATAGTCGTCGATAAACTCAATGAGTTCATCTTGATAGAGGTGAGAATCATGATCTAGCGCGAGAAGCTCTTCCCAAGTTAATTGGGGGTTGCTTAGCTTTTCAATAAGTTGCTGCATTTTACCCATCCTCGTTTTTTCTTTTATCTTAACAATGGAAAAAAGCATTTTTCAATAGTGAATTTTTTTAAAAAAGAGATCTGCATGGAAAGGAAAGTTTATTATTTTGACTTTATTATGCAGTTTGATTGCTTTTTTATAACAGCATCACCAACTTGTGCTGAATATCACTCTTTTATCTCTAAAGTAAACCATCTCTATGATGATGATTTTCTTTTTCCTCAAAAAGAAGGCGTGAAGGGAGAAAAGATCTTAATTCATCGCTTTGCTTTTTGTGTAAGTGACCTTCTTTCTGACTCTCTTATCAGTACCATTGCCTCTATGGAGGATGAGGGCCGTTTTGCCCATGTTCTTTTTATTGTGCCCCAAGAGGAAGAGAAAAAGATAGAAGGCTGGATGAAGTTTTATGACGCGATGATTTCTTCTTGCCATTTAATAACGTTAAAGATGCCTGAGATGAAAGAAAGTTCAAATCTTATAGAATACCTCTCTTTTAGTAAGCTAGAGCGCTCTTTGTTTCGGTTGCTTTGGGAGAGGGAGGAAGGGCCGTTGGTCATTATGCTAGGGCCGAGAGTAGAAAAAAAAGAGATGCGGATATTCCTAAGGAACTACCCTGAGCTAAGCGAGCAACTCAAAGTGCTCCCTACTGATTTGAAGCGACTGGCCTATCCATCTCATAAAATTATTTTTGCAGAAAAAGCAAAGTGGTCTTGGAGGCGAGGTAGAAGAGATATTTTGCGCGAGTTGTGGCAGCGAGGGATAGATTTTTTTCGCTGGGGGTTATATTGGTAGGAGATGACACAACTTCAAAACGTCGCTCTTGTTTTAAAAAAATGGCCTCTTAAAGGAAAAAATCTTCTTTATACTTTTTTAAGTAACAAGGGCACTCAGTTTCAGGCCCTCTACTACTATAAAAAAGAGATGATTGCCCCCGAACTAGGTGAAATTTTAGAGCTTAGTTTTACGGAAAGAAGCTATGGCGAAAACAAACTCGCTTCCCTCAAAGAGCTAAACTTGCTTTGGCGACCTCTTAAGTGCCGCAAATCTTATGGACGCTATGAGCTTTTATGTAGCTTATTAGAGCTTGTGAGTTTGCAGCAAAGCTCTTCTCATCAGCGCGATTTTTTTGTTCTACTCGTCTCGGCCCTGGCCTACTTAGAAGAAAGAATGGATTACCCTGAGGAAGAAGATTCTTTTCGCGCTCTTTTTCTCGCAAAATTTTTAGGAACATCAGGGCTCTCTCCTCAAATAGATAATTGCTATCTATGCAAGAAGAAAATTGATGAGAGGGAATCTGTTCTTTTTAGTTTTGAGCAAGGATCGCTTAGTTGCCTCAATCACCATCAACACTTTTCTTTGCAAGAAAAAGAGATTCATCAATTGATTTATCTTTTATTTTCTTCTTGGGGCAAATTATCTTTTGATGAAGGAATGGAAAGACTAACGCAAAATAACAACCTCAATTTATTAACAAAATATCTTTGGCGCTATCTATCCTATCAGCTCAATTTGAGTGAAGGGCAGCTTTCCTTGTGGCAGCGTTCAAGCGAACCAAACAGAGAATCTCTACCACGCTCCACAGTCTAGGCATGAAAAGATCACTATTCAGCCTGTGTGATTTACAGTAAAGTATAAGTGTATGAATACAATAAAAAAAATAGATTACTCTCCTGATGATTGTGATTCTGAAAAATTATTAATTTCCGCTTTAGAAGAGAAAATCAATCTTAGCTTTGAACAAAGAATCGAATCTCATGAAAATGCGAGAAGATTAGTAGACCAACTTTTTCAAGCTGGCGAGGATTATCGTGCAAGATCTAAGCAAGCTTCTTAAAATACTTTTAGAAAATGAAATAAACTTTGTTCTTATTGGTGGATTTGCTGCTGTTGTACATGGCTCCACACTTGTTACTCAAGACTTAGATATTTGTAGTGCAATGACACTTGAAAGTATTGAAAAACTTCGCTTTGTTTTAAAAGACTTAAACCCAACTCATCGAATGAATCGCAAGGCCAACCTTTCTTTTTTAGAGCACCCCAAAAGTATTGAGGGTCTAAAGAATATATATCTTGAGACTGATCTGGGTGTTTTGGATATTTTGTCTGCAACTAGTCCTGTCGGAGATTTTGAAACCATAAAGAAGAACGCGATTGAAATCTCTCTTTACGGGTTTATTTGTAAGGTGATATCAATTGATGATCTTATTAAGGTCAAAGAAACGATGAAACGTCCAAAAGATCTACAGGCAGTCATTGAACTAAAAAAAATCAAAGAGTTTGAAGGAACGTAGCAGTCTGAATAAGATCCATCTCTTAACATTAAGGCCTTAGTTCTTAGCGAAATAAATCTCTGAAAAAATCTAAAAAGGTGCGCTTTTTCCAGGGAGGAGAATCTCCTAGAATGGCCGCAGGATCTCTTCCCAGCTCCACTTGGCGCTCCCACTCTTTAGTAAGAAGATCCCTTTGATGATCTTCAATTTTTTCAGCTTCTTGCATCGAAGGAGAATAACAATCTGTATCAGGAGTATAAGTATGAGAAGAACAAAGGGAGAAAGTAACTTCTTGCTGATTGTTTTGCATTAATTTTTTCCAATCGGCCAAAGCAAGCGGTTTAAGAGAGTCGAGAGAAGGATCTAAAACATAAAGTGTTTCTTGATGGCGATAAGCAGGTGCTACGTGATACCACCAATAGACAATTCCATCAGGGTGATTGTCTGTTTTCACTTCAAGGTTACCAAAGATAAAAATCTTAGCAGGAAGCACAGTGATACCCAGTTCTTCCATAGGGATATGGGCCATTTCAGCGCGATTGTAGCAGCCATCATCGGGATAGAGCCAACTGATTCTTCGCGGTAAATCATGCGTATTAAGAAAGCGATGATCTCTCATAAAAGAAAAAATTTGCTGAAGATCTTCATAGTTTTCAATGATAGGTGCTTGTTCAATATTCAATTGTTCATAAGAAACACTTTCGCGATAGACAGCTTTGTTTTTAGACCCAATAATTTTAGGGATACCTAAAAACTTATCGCGATAATCTTCGTGAGGAAGTCGTTTAGGAGAGTAGTGACCAAAAGAATGAAAAGAGCTAAAAGAGAGAAGAGCGAGAAGTAAACATAAAATCATAGAGACTCCTAGGGAAAGGAATATGGACCAACAAGACTTGCTATCCATGTAGCAAGATCTATGGACCGCTTTTTTTCATTTTCAATGCTTTCATCTGTGGAGTTTTCTGCCACAAGTCGATTAATTTCGGCAAGTTGTTTGCTGATTTCATCTTTTTTTTCTTGCGACAGAACGACCTCTTTAAAGATCAAATCAATTGTTCTATTTAAATAATTTAAAGTATCCTGGTTACTAGCTCCTGCTAAAGAGACATCAATATTTGTAATAATATCTTTAACATAAGAATCGGTAGTAGGATCTTTAATATTCAAGAGAAATTGGCCGAGGGCCGCTATTTTTTGAATTGTCATTTTGCGGAGGGGATTGTGGTAAAGAATCCAGGAGACATGAACTGATTCATCGTGATATTTTAAATGTCCTTTTACTCCAACAGGAACCCTTCCTTCTTTAATGTTCTTTAAATAGGTTTCATCATTTTCAAGTTCTACAACAGGGTAGATTTCCCATGCTGGGGCAATCTCTTTAGGAGCATTGCTCCTGACGTAATGATAACGGTTATGAAAAAAAAGAGAAGTGGGATAAGTGGCATACTTTAAACTATCATGAAACTTGATGGAAGAAGGAGGAAGTTGTCCATAATAAATTTTTCCATTTGGAAAGATGATCCGCTTGAGAGGAATAATGCCAAAAAAGGTTGAAACAGCAACGGGGATTTCTGATGTTTTAAAATAATTATGTCTTCCTATCTTAGTGATGGAAAGTAAATAATCCCAAGATCCTTGGATATCGGGTGCTGTTGAGAAGTCAAGTATCTCCATTTCTTCTCTAGGAGCAATAAGTTGCAGACTTTGGGCCTTAACAAGCTCCCGCGTGTAAGAGCTAAAATCTAAAAGGATACTGAGATCTATAAAAGGAGAGAGAGTGACAGAAAGAGAGTTTAAAGAACATTCGGGTCTGTCTCTTTCCGTATAATAATGGCAACGTCCTAAAAATTCGTAGGGACTTGGCCCTTCTTGATGAGTTTTATAGGGATGAAAAAAAAGAGAAGGATTTGCTCTACAGCGGCAAACTATTTGAGAGTCGCTCTGTTCCTCTAAACTTAACGTGACATAGGGATGACGGCAAACTTCAGGTAATGGCCTTAATTCAAGAGGTGATTCATGAGCAAAAAGGACGGTGGATAGACAAAGAATGAAGGAAAAAAATAAATTTTTTTTAGGTTTTTTCATGGTGAATTCATAACAGAATCAGCTTAAATTTCGAATGATTCTTTTAAATGAGGCCAGTTGGGGGGCCATATGTTATGAATGATCTTTCATGCATCACCGGAAAAATAAATGAAATCTTTTTTTACTTTTCTATGGCCCTATGTGGCCAAGAATAAAAATAAAATGCTCTTGGCCCTCTTTTTATCGCTGCCTTATTCTGGCATCAAAGGGCTACAAGTCTATTTGGTGAAACGAATTGTCAACCACCTTAATGCCCAGTCCACCATTCAAGAAATTGGATTAGAAGTTCTTTTTTTATTTTCTTTAGGCGTTATTAATTATCCCGTTCGCTTTTTTCATTTTTATTTGATGAAGTACTCCGTGGAGTCAACGACGGCCAGCTTGCGCGAAAAACTCTTAGCAAAGTTGCAAAAACTTCCTTTACACTTCTTTCAAAAAAGAAAGTCGGGCGCTCTCGTCTCTCAAGTAACCAGCGATACCATGCTCTTATCTGAAGGGCTGAAAAATGGTGTTGATTTGGTTCGCGAACCACTGACGGCCATTGTGATGTTAGGAATGGCCCTTTATAGCGATTACTTTTTGACGCTGGTGATATTATTGGTGGGCCCGCTATTTGTACTTATTTTTACCAAGAGCGGAAAGATGGTGCGCAAAAATCAAAATTTGGTGCAAGGAGAACTCGCCTCTATGACCCACTTTATTCAGGAAGGTATCTCGGGACAGCGAACCATTAAGTCGTTTAATTTGCAACATTATGTCGTTAATCGTTTTCGCTTACTTCAAGAAAAATTTTTTAATCTGCAAATGAAGACGGCAAAAATTGAAGAGAACGCTCATCCCTTAGTCGAATTTTTAGGAACCATCGCTTTTTCGGCGGTGATTTTGTTTGCTTTTTACCGCATCAAAAGTAACGCCATGACCACAGGTGATTTTTTTAGTTTCGTCACGGCCCTCGCCCTCTTGATGGATCCCTTGCGCAAATACGGGCAGGCCAACGTGAAAATTAATCAGGCCATGGCCGCCAAAGATCGCTTGATGGAAATCTTTGATTTAGAAGAAGAGACACTGGGCGGAGATGTTCTTCT
>CALDHR010000010.1 GCA_937898585.1 uncultured Oligoflexia bacterium | reverse complement strand
CCTTTGGACAAATAAAATAAATTCATTAAAAATAAGATTTATGAAAAAAAAAATCTTAATATTCTTTCTTGCTATTACAACTTTTTCTTTAGCATGTAGTGCTAATGATGGTACCCCTGCGCCTGACCCTAGTCCTACGGAATATTCACCTCCTACTGACTTGGGTCTTTTTGAAGTCTGCAATCTTCCCGATGTACCAAATAGTAGCGGTAGTGAAGAAAGGGTCGATGATGATAATGTTTGTGCCCCGATCCCTACTCTTGATGATGTTGAAAAATACTCCGTCTCTTGTAGCCGCCTCGATCAAGTTAACACGAATGTAGGTGGATTAGTCGCTCTCAATGATCGCTGTCTCTGGGACTTTGAGTGTGAATCTAAATTTTGTCATATCCCAAATGCTGTTGTTGATGCCGGGACATGCAATGAACCTACTGCCACTAGTGTCTGGTATAATTATAGTGCCCCAAGTAAGATTTTTGAGGTTCTCAAACGACCTGAGTCAACAGAAACACAAAATCCAAGAGGTTTTAATGATGGCGAGGCTTGCCAATTTCATTCTCAATGCAAACACAACCTTTGCTATAATGGTAAATGTATTGCTAAAAGACTTGTTTACAAAAAAGATGCATGTGAAATTAACGAAGACTGCGCCTCTAATATTTGCGCCGAAGACAGTGGAAATTCAGGTGAAAAAAGCTGTAAACCTCTTCGCCTTTGTAGACCTTGCACCCTTAGTGGCAATGAGCCAAAACTTGGTCACCCATGTTGCAATGGCCTTATCCTTAATCCAAAGACAAAAATATGTGAGAAGACTCCTTTTTCCTTTGGAGGAGATATTCTTCATCTTCTTCACAGCGAACGAGTCAAAAATGGCCTAAAAGACTCTTACAGAGCTGATAGTGAGATTGTTGATTTTACAACACTGGAGCCTCTTTTTGATCAATGTGAAGTATCTGGCTGGAAAACAGAACAAAGAGATTTCTCTATTGAAGAAATGCAAAGAGAAATATCCATTCGTATGTCTGTATTTCATGCCTTTAGCTTCTTTTATCGATTTGATATCAATAAATCAGACTACTATGTTCAAAATAATAAAAAATTTTCTGGGGCAGTTACACACAATGGTGTAGGAATTTTTAATGACGGAATAACTTTGCATGAACCTCATAGCAGAAAATATTTATATGATTGGTGGAGAGAAAACACCCAAATTTATGATGCAATAGGAATTGTTTTTGAAGGAATCTTTCAAGCAAGACTTACTCAATTTCTCCAACAAGTTCAAAACTATCAAAACAAAAATGAAGTCATTGAAAAAGATATATATGATAACATTCAATCTCTAAGAGCTAATGCGGAAAATATAAGAAATAACGTAGAAGTGATGCGCCTTATGAGTGAATCTTTTCTCAGAGGAGTAGGCATAATCACTGGTTATTATGAAAAAATTCATCAAGATTGGCGTTATCCTTATGGAAAATATCACTTATTCATGTGGACGCTCCCCGATCCTTTTGACAATTACTCTACAAGAAAATTTTCTACCCCAACACGAACTAATATCCCTATCCTTTCTGAAGAAAGCCACCACCCCAATACCATTTATAGAAGACAAGTAAACAGTAATGGGAAAAACGGATGTGACCCTGAAGAAATAGCTCATGACCAAGAAAACTGGCTTGAAGATAACGAGGAACCTCTTGAAGAATCTAACGAGGGAACAGAACGTGATATGCGCTTTTGCACAAGAAGACGCCTTTGGGCCGACAATGGAGGTTACTCCGTTGAAGATAATATAGAAGGACGAGAAGAAAGTAATAGATCTCCTTCTTATGTTAACGTCTATCCACAAATTGATATTTATGACTATAGAACTTTAGGCATGGCCGGAGCCGACGCAAACAGAGGTCTCTATGTCAATTACCTGCAGTTTGCAGAAAATAGTCATAAATACTCCTTTGATTATACTATTCCGAAAGCAGCAGATATTAAAAAGATGCCCCTTGTTAATTCTTTATCAAAAAAAGCATTTCAAGAATTTAATAAAAATTATCCACATCAAGGTGCTAATAATAGGGACTCTCAAATTAATAAATTTTTAGAAAACACAAAAGATTTTCTTTTTAGCACGAAAGAAAGAGAAATTTTTAAAATGATGGTCACTGAGCCTCCAAAGGGAATGGTTCCTTGGAATATTTTTGAACTGATGACTTACAATCTAGACCCTATTGTACCTAGTATGTATGGTCATTATTTTATGCTTCTTATGACACAAGTAATGTATGAGCTGGCCGCTATTTATCAACGAGTGGGACTGGCCTATGATTATCAAGCAAACTGTGTTGTAGGCGCCATAGATCCGCTTGACAATGGCGGAGGTGGTGGTAATGGCGGAGGTGGTGGCAATGGCGGAGATGACGGCGGCGGTCTTGTCACTACAGGAGCAGAATCTCGATCACAGCAGGCAACTTATGCTGCTCAATTTCAACCAGATTCCAGGAGTACCTCAGAAAAAAAACCAGAAGAAGAGTTTAATTCAATTCAAGACTTAGGAAAAATCATTCAAGGAACAAGGCCTCTCTCTTTTCAAATGGATTCAACTATGCCTGGATCAACGGGAACAAGTTCCAGTACAAAAAAGAATTCTATTTCGGCCAATATTAATGAGCGAGTAATGGAGCAGAGAGCATTTTTGAAAAAAATTCAAAAAGATAAAAAAGATAAAATGAAAGATTTCAAAGATACTCCTTATGCTAAAAGCATTGCTGAGAAAGATGACTATATTAATAAACGGGTCGCTCATATCGTAAGCTCAGCAAATAAGGCCTTTAATAAAGTTCAAAAAGGTGGTACTGCCAGTGTCTCAAGTACCACAAGTAAAAATCAAAAAAAGACACCTTCTGATAAAAAGGCATCTGCAGACAATAAATCCAGAGATAGCGTTGCCAGTAATACTATCCGGTCAACTGCCTCTAGTGGAGGGGGATCAGGCGGATATGCTGGAAATAATTTTGTGCCAAGAGAGGAAGAAGAAGAGAAAATTGAAGAAAAAAAAGAAATTCATAAAAGACCAAATACTTCTATTTTTACAATTCTAAGCTTTGGTTATCTAAAAAATTACATCCACAAATATTTAATTGAAGAATAAAGAGCATCTTTAACGAGATTTGAGCTGATGATTTCTTGATTCAGCTCAATTTCGATGCCTGCGTATTCTTTATCTGAAAAGCAATTTCGCAGGTATTTTGTCAATCCATCAGCTTTTCCCAAGTACGGATAATTCATGCGTACTTTAAATCCAAGCATCCTTAAAAAATCTCGCATACACAACGCTATTTCTTTTTCTCGCAATCGCGCAGGATCGTAGAGAAGGCCAATGTCGGCATTTCGTTTAACTTGATTAAAAACAGGAGTAAAAGAATGAATGGCCAAATGAATAGTATGTTTTCCCATAAAAGAAATTTCATCTTTTATATTTTTTCGATGTGCTAAATAAAGATGCTCAAGTTTCTCTTTCTCTCTCAATGTCATTCCTACAGAAAAGCTGCTGTATACCTTGGGATGATGCAAAGATCGATTAAAATCCAATACCAGGCGAGAGATTTCATTATAAAAAAGAGCAGTACCCAACTCTCTTGCTAAAAACTTGGCCACATCAAGAGCGCCAATATCAAACCCTTCATGAGACTCAAGGACCCTGCGAGGAATTTTCAAGTTATTGGGATTTTTATTTCCACCATGCTCACAGGTAAGCAAAATATTGTTATTTTCCATGAAACAATCTATTCTCTCTCAAGCAATCAATTAATTTCTTTAATAAGTCATTACTTAAACGATCCTCTTTCATTTTTTGTCCCAAGGAAGGACTTTTTATTTTATCTCTCATTAATCCTTTATATTTTTCCGAAGACATGAACTCTTGCGCTTTTTTCTCAAAAAGGTTTTCTATAAAATCATTCATAGAACTTTCCTCAAGATCAAAAACATCCGTATAATCTTTAGGAAGATGAAAATCCTTACTCTTCAGCGAGCTATTAAAAATCTCCACTAAACTCTTTTGACTATAAGAGAGAACTTGTTTTTTGCGTGTCAGAAATTTTAAGACGGCGACAAAAAAATCAATAAGCACAAAATCAGCAAGAGGAGACTCTTGAATATCCATCAAACGAATTTCAATGGCCTTAACATCCATTTTTGCAATAGCACCACGTGAGTTAATCCAGGGATATTGAAGAACACCTTCCGGATCAAGGACGGCAAGATCGGCATAAATTCTCTTTAGTAAGTTCTCGTAATCATCAAAACTTGTCAATTCTTCAGGAATTACTTCCCCTGTAACTGAAGGGATTCGTTTTTGATTATTTCGATAAAAAGCAATTCTTGAATTGAGAGTCTCCCCTTCTCTTCCTTCATAGAACGGTGAAGAAGCGCTTAAAAAAGGGACAAGAGGAAGTATTAAGCGAATAGCGTTATAAAGACAGACAAATTCTTCTTCATCTTCAAAAGGAAGATTAATGTGAACCGACTGCAAGTTGGCCCAACCATGCCCTTTACAACCAAAAATTTTATCATAGGCCTGATAAATTTCTTTTTGTCCATAAGGCCAAAGCATTGTTTCTTTTTCTGGAATCATATAGGGATGCATCGCCGTAGGCATTAAAACCCCATCATACTCTTCAAGTTCTTCATTGACTTTCAAAACAGTCTCATGAAAAACCTCATCAAGTCCCACTAAACTTTTTTCAGGAACAGTGCATTTTAATTCAATGACATGATTGGCAAGTTCATTAGAAAGAGAAACTCTTCCCATATTAATTTCATCAATCGAGGCACTATTAGTCTGCTTATGCATCTTCTCAAAAAAAAGATGGGCCACAGGCAGAACTTGCAGCGTTTCTTTATGAACAATCATATATTCCGCTTCAATACCAAATTTTTCAAACATGAATATTTCTTTTTTTATGACAACCATTTAATAAATATTTAGCAATTTTGTAATACAAGTACTCCCCATCAATGCGATCTTCTACACCAGCATCAATGTTCGGATTATCGTTAACTTCGATCACATAAATAGTCTCTCCCACCTGTTTTAAATCAACTCCATAAAGTCCGTTTCCAATATGTTTGGTGGCCTTAATGGCCGTTTGAATAACTTTCTTAGGTGCCATTTTCACATCAATACAATCGGCCTCACCATACTGCATAGATTCTTTTTTTGTATTATTATTAATAATTTGCCAATGGCCTTTGGCCATATAGTAACGACAAACAAATAAAACTTCTCCATCGAGAACACCTACGCGCCAATCAAAATCAGTGCTCAAAAACTCTTGGACTAAAATCAAGTCCGAATCTTCTAGTAAAATCATTGCTTTTTCAAAGTACTCTTTTTCATCTTTTGCTTTAAAAACACCTAAAGAAAAAGCACTATCAGGTCTTTTTAAAACACAAGGATAGCTATCAGGAAGACTTTTCTTAAGATTTTCTTTCGTTACAATCATTGATTTAGGTCGTTTAATATTTAAGCGATCAAGGAGCTCTTCAAGAAAAATTTTATTGGAACACTTAATAATAGAATCTGGATCATCAATAACAAATAGCCCTTCTTTTCTCGCACGCCTGGCCATTCTATAAGTATGATTTTTCACTGTC
>CALDHR010000009.1 GCA_937898585.1 uncultured Oligoflexia bacterium | reverse complement strand
CTTTTCTTTTTGCTTAAAGTAACCAAAGGAGCCTTTAAAAGGACCCTTCGTATCAGAGAGGATAACACCGTAGCTTACAGAGCGGTTGTTGTATTGATTAACGCGTGCCTTCTCAAACTCTTTTTGTGCTTCGCTTTGGTTTATTTCGTCAGCTTCTTTAAAGTTTAGCCCGGAGCGTTGAAGATAGATGGAGGAAAGATTGTAAAAGGCGAGAGGTGCTGGATTAAGGACGGCCGCTTCATCCAACAAGACTGATCCTACGCCTGCCCCTGCTGTGCCTGTGAGCCTTCCCGTTTCATAAGGGCCAAAACTGGCCAAAAGAGGAAGAGAGAAAAGAGAAACTGACAAAGAGAGAAGAGAAGATATTTTTTTTGTCATGGAGTTCATGATAACCTCCTTTAAGAAGTACAATTAAAGAGTGAGTTTTATAAAATGAAGATGCTTTTTATCCCCTTACTGATGTTTTACTATATTTTCTCTTTTAATGCTCATGCAATTCCCACCATGGAGTCTCTCTTTCGCAATGCATCGAATACTGATGTAATGCCAGGTCTCGTAGAGCTCTCCTTTTATCTCACAGAGCAAGGGCCTTTTGATTTAGATAAAAGTAGTGATGATCCCTCCAAGGCAAAACTCTTTGGGAAAATTTCTTTTTTTAAAGAAGAAGCAAGGGCCCCTTGGAATGCTGTTTTTACCAAGAGAACAGGAGGAAAGAAGAGTGAGAGTCATCTCAATATTGAAAATGTGCTCAATTTTACAAAATCAATGCCAGATTCAGAGCGAACGGCCCTTATGAGCTCTTTGATGTTGCTCTCTCTTAACGATGACAGCGGATTTCATCATCTCTTTAAAGAAGACCGGTATTTTCGCTATAATCAAGAACTCATTAATGAATCAAAGCAGAGGCTTCTTTTAGAGCAACGCAGTTTTGTTTTGCGCTATCGCAATAATAGTCAAAAGCTTCGCGGTTCAACCCCCTTTAATCCCGGTAAAATAAGCGATAGACGTAAAGCAAGATCACTTTTACGGGCCCCTTACTTTATTGAAGTTCCTCAAGTCTTTCTCGATTATCGCGAAGGAGAGGTTTCCATTATTGTAGACCTCGTGAAATATGAGGCCATTTTTGATAACAAAACCCATCAATTAAAAAAATTCTCGCGCAAAAATGAATGGAGTTTAGAATTTGTCAATTACCGTTCTTTGGGATCAAAGCATCAAATACCAGAAAAAATAATTCTTATGACGGGATCGAAAAAAATAATTTTGCGTACAGCAGAATATCAGGCCAAAAAATATAGAAAGGCCAGTGATAGTAGTTACTACCAGCAACTTACGTCACAGGCCATGCCTCTTCGCGAGACAAAGAGTTCGCATTTTTTATGGGATTGGAATTAGGACTAGGGTCAATGCTTGAAAGTTGTTCTTGTTGCCGTCAATATTTCCGCTAAGACAAATCAGTATAGCTATCTCATGGAAGATGATTCTTCTTTGAAGAAAGGCGATCTTGTGATGGTCTCTCTTGGGAGGAAAAAAACAAAGGGTCTCATCATTACTGACCCGCGCGATCATTTGGCCGAGAGTGATTATCCTCTCTCGAAAATGAAGAAAATTGCCAATGATCACGTCTTTGATTTTTCTTTAACAGAAGAAGAGATTTCTTTTTTTTCTTTTATGAGTTCTTATTATCACTATAACTTAGGGATGCTTGTCTTTGATGTTATCCCCAGTAAAAAAGAATTAAAAAGAGAGAAAAAGGAAAAGAAGAGCGATGACGTTGTAAAGACAGAGAGTCTTTTTCAGCTAACAGTTGAACAGCAAAGTGTCTTTAGTAACCTCATGACACTTTTTTTAGGAGAGAAGAAAAAAGCGCTTTTGCATGGTGTGACAGGGAGTGGGAAAACCGTTATTTTTTTGCACTTAATTTCTTTTTACTTAGAAAAAGGTCACTCGATTCAACTTCTTGTTCCTGAGATTAACTTAACTCCTCAGTATATTGATTTTTTTTGCCGCTTTTTTCCCGGAAAAGTCTATAGCTATCACGGACAACTTAAAGATCACGAAAGGTATCATTTTTGGAATAAACTCAAAAATAGCAATGACTATGATTCAATTTTAATGATTGGAACGCGTAGCTCTCTTTTTCTCCCCCTCAAAAATTTAGCTCTCACTATTATGGACGAAGAACATGATCTTTCTTATAAACAGATGGATCACTGTCGCTACCATGCGCGCGATATGGTGATTAAGCGCTCTTCTGTGACAAAGACGGCCCTTCTTCTCTCTTCTGCCACCCCTTCTTTAGAGAGTTATTATCTTGCCACTAAAGCACCTGAAGGAAGACGCTTTAGCTATCTGACCCTAAAAAAGAGGGCCTTTGATGTTTTGATGCCCGA
The DNA here is from genome assembly GCA_937898585.1 of uncultured Oligoflexia bacterium. Classification (GTDB taxonomy): domain Bacteria; phylum Bdellovibrionota; class Bacteriovoracia; order Bacteriovoracales; family Bacteriovoracaceae; genus CALDHR01. Next base: position 965 of record CALDHR010000009.1, on the reverse strand, counting down.
TTTAAAGATTGTAGATTTGACAAAAAAAACAGGAATTAAAAGAAAAGATGATCCTCTCTTTCCTTTTAGGCAAGAGACCATTGAGATCATTGAAGAGACGTTAGAAAAAAAACAGCAAGTCATTGTCTTTCTCAATAGGTTGGGGTTTTCACAATTTTTGCAGTGTCAAAGTTGCGGACTTAGTGTGGAATGCCCCAACTGCTCTACAACCCTTCGCTATTATAAAAAAAAGAATTCACTTGATTGCCATTACTGTAACTATGAATCAAATGTTGTGGAAGTATGCAGTGAGTGTGGGCAAATTGATCTCAATCCCATCGGTTATGGAACAGAGAAAATTCACGAGATTTTAGAAAAAGCTCTGCCTACCTATAAGTTGGCCCGCTTTGATAGAGAAGAGCTGACAACTTTTAAAAAGGCCAAAAAAGTTGTTACGGACTTTAATGCAGGTGACATTGATTTACTCATTGGAACGCAGATGATTTCAAAAGGGTATAATTTTAAAGATGTTAAATTAGTTGTAGCGCTGGACTTAGATTTTATGTTGAATTTTCCCGACTTTCGTTCCGATGAGAGGGTCTTGCAACTTCTCAATCAAGTGGCGGGTCGCTCAGGGCGATTTGATAAAAAAGAGCAGGGGAGGGTTATTCTCCAGACACTTAATCCAAGTTATCATCTTTTTTCCAATTTAAGTTTTGAGCATATTCAAGATTTTCTTGTTCGTGAACTTGAACTAAGAGAAGAGCTTCTTTTTCCTCCTTTTTCAAAATGGATCTTATTAGAAGTAAAGGCCAAGAGCTCTATGATGGCGCAAAAAATAGCAACAGAGATTTATACTTTTTTTCAGCGCGAGATAAAAAACGAAGCAAAAGCAAGTGAAGGTCTGCGCCTCGTTCGCCCGCGGGCAAGCTTAATGGAAAAAAAAGAAAATTATTATTTTTGGCATCTTATTATTAAGTCCACAC
>CALDHR010000008.1 GCA_937898585.1 uncultured Oligoflexia bacterium | reverse complement strand
AAAGAAGTAAGAAGACGAGAAGAACAGATCAAAAGATAAAAGATAAAAGATAAAAGATAAAAGATAAAAAATAAAAGACTTGGAGTTCTATATGAGCAAAGTGCTCTTATCGCGCGAAGAAGTGATGAAATATCTTCCTCACCGCGATCCCTTTTTATTCATTGATGAAGTAACAACTCTCTCACTTGCCCACTTGCCCAATTGGACGCTTGGGGAAGTGTTAAGCAAAGATTCCCTTGTTGGCATAGAGGTTCGTTGTTCTTTTAATTTAGCAAGTGATCGCGATATTTTTCGAGGGCATTTTCCCGGAAATCCTATTTTTCCAGGGGTGTTGCAACTTGAAATGATGGCCCAATGTGCTTGCCTTGGAACTATTCCTCTCTCTCCCAATTTAGATGAGGCCAAAATTTCTGTGGCCCTTGGCAAAATAGAAGAAGCAAAATTTCGTCGCCCAATTGCTCCTCCCGCGCGCCTTGAAGTTGTCGCTAGATGCGATAAAATACGAGGTTCAATGATGGGTTATACAGGAGAGATCTATCTTCAAGGTCAATTGATGAGCGAGTCAAAAGGATTGGCCTTTTTTAATGACTTAAGTGGAAAGAGGAATAATGAGTAATCAAGGAGAAGTCCATCCCTCTACGATAGTAGAAGATGGCGCTAAAATTGGAAAAAATACAACCATCGGTCCTTTTTGTTATATTGGTCCCAACGTTACCATTGGTGATAATTGCAAAATCGGTCCTTCCGTTCATATATATGGGGCCACTACAATAGGAAATGAGAATCAGATATTTTCTCATTGCTCTCTTGGGGCACCACCACAAGATTTTAGTGCTAAAGGAGAAGAGACACGGCTGATTATTGGAAACAAAAATATTTTTCGCGAATATATTTCTGTTCATCGTGGCACATTAAAGCAACATGGCGAAACAGTCATTGGTAGCGAAAATTATTTTATGGCCTATGTTCATGTGGCCCATGATGTGACAATTGGAAACAACGTTCTCATTATCAACTCTGTAAATCTCGCTGGTCACGTTACAATTAATGATAAGGCCGTTATTGGTGGGGCCAGCAACGTTGCCCGCTGGGTGAGAGTAGGAAAAGGTGCCTATATAGGAGGAGCTTCGGCCGTTGATCGCGATGTTTTGCCCTATACAGCATCTTACGGAAATCGCCTACTTCTCAAAGGAATTAATATTGTAGGTTTGCGCAAAACAGGATTTGAGCGCAAGCATATCTCTGAGGCCTTAGAGTTTTATAAACTCTTAGAGACATCCATTATGTCCCCTAAAGTTTTTATCTCTCATGAAGAGAATCTTGCTGAATTTAAGGACAATCCTATTGTCTTTGAAATTGTGAAATTTATAGAGGAAAGTGAGTTAGGTCTTGCTTCCTTTATGAATTAGAAATCAATTCAATTACTGAGGTGTAGAAGCAAAATGGAAAAAAGTATCAAAGTTGCTGTTTGGGGGTTTGGTCGTTTAGGTGAGTTTCATTGTCAAAAAGTAGAAAAATCGCCCTTAGCATCTCTCTCTTTTATCGTAGAGCCTTCACACGAACGCGCTCTCTTGGCCAAGAAATCTTTTCCTCAGGCGACGGTTCTTTCTTCTGATGATGCCTTGAAATTGGGATCTGATTTTTTTTCTTGTTTTGATGCCGTGGTAATTGCCTCTCCCACTAGTACGCACCGCGATTTATCTCTCCTTATGCTCAAAGAAGGAAGACATATTTTTTGTGAAAAGCCACTTTGCCGCTCTTATGAAGAGGCCATCTACTTAGAACAGCAACACGCTTTAGCAGAGGAGCAGCACCAGAAGAAAATAATTTTTCAAGTTGGCCATATTGAACGCTTTTGGCCTTTTTGGCAGGAAAGTCAGTTAGAATCTTTTAAAGATTATCTTAATCCCCCTTTTCATCTTTCTTTTACTCGCCTAGCTCCCTATACAGCAAGGGCCAAAGATGTAGATGTTCTCTTAGATTTAATGATCCACGATGTGGACTTAATGAATCTTTTAGTGCCAGATCTTCAAGAAGAAGACCCCCTTGAAATCATTACCTACGAAGAAAAAAGCTGCTCAGAGTTTATTGATGTCCTTTATGTAGACTTTCTTTTTTCTCACAAACGAAAAATTTCTTTTCGCGCTCATCGCGATTATGTCAAGACAGTCAGGGAAGTTGAACTCATTAATGAGAGCGGGACTCTTCTCTTTGATACACAACTTGGCAAAACTTTTCTTTCCACAGCAAAAGAGGGAAAAAGTGAAAATGCGGTTGAAGTCATCAGTTATCCTAAGCAAGATAATTTGCTCGCAGAGCACCTAGAGTTCTATTCTGCTATTAACGAAAGACGAGATCCGCAAGTAAGTATTGGCGATGCTGTAGCGGCCTTGAAATGGATCGACTATGTCAAACAAAACCTCCACTCATAGTTCCTCAAAACAGCTTCTTCTTATTGCAGGGGAGCGCTCAGGCGAAGAACATGCCATGAGTTTTGTTCCTAGCTTGCTGAAATCAGATAAAAATCTTCATCTTGTGGGCGTAGGCGGAGATGAATTGAAAAAAGAAGGTATGGAGCTTCTTTATCATCTTGATGATTTTTCTAGTGTTGGGTTTGGTGAAGTCCTCGGTCGTATTCCATTTTACTGGAAGGCCTTTCACTTTTTGCTCAAAGAAGTTGAGAAGAGAAAAATACAAAATGCCATTTTAGTAGATTTTCAGGAATTTAATTTTAGGTTGGCCCAAAAACTATATGCTAAAAAGATTCGCGTTTTTTACTTTGTGGCCCCTCAAGTTTGGGCCTGGCGCTCTTGGCGAACAGAAGTGCTTAAGAGAGTCGTCCATCGTCTTTTTTGCCTTTTTCCTTTTGAAAAAGAATATTTTTCCCAGAGAGGATTTTCTAGAGCGATACAAATAAAACATCCTCATTTTCATTTTTATGAAGAAAATAAAATGGCCATAGAGGAAAAAATAGCAAGAAATGAAAACCGTCTGAAGATACAAAAAATTCTTATTCTTCCAGGAAGTCGCTCCAGTGAAGTTGCTGAACTTCTTCCTATTTTTCTTAAAACCATCATGGCTCTTCAAGAGAAAAATAAAGACAGTGAGTTTGAAGTTCATCTTTTATGGGCCCGTCCAGAATTAAAAGAGCGCTTTGGTTCCATTGTCCCATCTTTTATCACGTCGTTTGTAGGAGAAAAGCATCTAACCTCTCAACTTCTTTGGGGAGAAATGGCCTTTGCGGCCAGTGGAACGGTAACATTACTTTGTGCCCTTTTTTCTCTTCCCACGATTGTCTGTTATCGTCTTTCTCTTTTCTCTACTTTTATTTTTCGCGAGTTTATTAAGTATAAAGGATATGTATCCTTGCCTAATATTATAATGAAAGAAGAAGTTTTTTCGGAATTATTACAAGAGAGAAGTGATCCCTTTGAACTAGAGCATTGCTTTTTAAAGTGGTATCATGGCCATGATCTTTTTCATGAGGTAAAAAGAAAGCTGGCAAGTTTTCCATCTCTTCTCTCTGGCGATAGTGTCAATGTTGGAGAGCTGATAGGCCGTGAATTAATTTAACAAAATGAACAATATGATCCGATTTATGTTGCTCCCTCTTATGTCTTTTTTGTCATCTTGTTATTTCCTTGTAGTGAAAATACGTCGGTTTTCCTACCTTTATGGTTTAAAAAAGAATGAAGAGCTCTTTTTATTTCCCGTTATCTCCGTTGGAAATCTTTCTATGGGAGGAACAGGAAAAACTCCTATGACGACCTTTTTGGCCAATTACTTTAATTTGGAAAAAAAGAAAAAAGTGGCCGTGGCCATGAGAGCTCATCGTTCAAAGGTTGAAAAAAAGGAGCTTCTTTTAAAGAAAAGAGAGGGGGATTTTTATGACCCTCTTAGATTTGGAGATGAGGCGGGAATTTACTGGCATGCACCAAGCTCTCCTTTTCTTTTTTTAGGGAGAAAAAGAAGTTTAAATATTAAAAAGCATCTCAAGGGAAGTTTTTTTCATCTTCTTCTGCTCGATGACGGTTTTCAACATTACCAGATTAGACGAGATGTAGATATACTCTTACTTGATTCAATGATGAGTTTAGAAGCTTATACTCTTGTTCCAAAAGGATCCCTGAGAGTTCCTTTTAGTGAAATTTGTCACAGCGATATTATCATTTTTACGCGATGGGACCTTATATCTCTAGAGAAGCAAGAAAAATTAAAACAAAAAGTAAGGTCCATTTTAAAAGAAGAAAAACCTCTTTTCTTTTCTCGATCAAAAATTACTTCTCTCATAAGAAGTGATACGCTTCAGGAAATAAGCAGCAAAGAGGTGCAAGAGAGTTCTTTACTTTTAATTTCAGGTATTGGAAACCCGGCCTCTTTTGAAATGGCCATGAAAGAGTTGAGTCGAGGGAAAGTTGAGCATTTAATTTTTGAAGATCATAGCTCTTTTGAAAATCTCAATTGGGATGATGCTTTAAAAAAAATACCTTCAATGTTTGACTATATTGTGGTGACAGAAAAAGACTTTATGAAGATAAAGAAAATTATAAGACATCCTTCTTTGCTTATAGTGAAGAGTGAGTTAGATTTTTTTGGCAAGGAAAATGAATTATTAACCCTTATTGATGAACTTATCAAAAAGAGATTTCCTTCATGGTAAGAAACTTTTTTTTCCTTTCTTTTTTATTTTCTTTTTCATCTTGTACATCTGTAAAAATAAAATCGCCTACGGCAAATAAAGAAAACATCAAACCTGTCGATGTTCAAGAGATTATCAAAAAAACAGATATTAATCTCGATAAAGAGGTAAAAGAATTTTTAGAGAAAAAACCTCCTCTTAGAAAAGAAAAAAAAAATATTCCCCAAAAACAGATAAAAAAGAAAAAAGAAGCTTTGCCAATGGACTATCCTTTAGATTTTATCCAATGGGATAGAGAGTCTGAAGAGATTTGGCAAAAAGTCTCGTGGCGAGAAAAAAAAGAGAGCTTCAAGATGGACCTTAAGTATTGGGGGGCCATTTGTGGATCAGTTCTTATTAGTAACTTAGGACGAAAGATACTTGAGGGAAAAGATGTTCTTCACTTTCAGGCACGTTTAAAATCAGCAGATTTTTATAGTTTTATTTATGAAGTAGATGATCGTATTGACAGTTACGTAGACTTTACGCACAAAACTCCTCTTCGCTTTGAGCTCAACCAAAAAGAGACAAAACAGGTAGTAAGTGATTTACAGCTTTTTAATAGAGAGAAGCGTCGAACTTATGCTTGGTATCATCGATTAAAAAAGGGAGTTGAGACAAAGTATACAAAAAAAGAATATATCCCTTTTTATTTTCAAGACTCTTTTTCCATTCTTTTTTTTATTCGCTACTTGCCTTTAGAAATGAACAGCTTTTACCAGGTTCCGGTAGTGACAAGAGGAAAAATTTGGCTGATTAAAGTTTGGGTTGTCAATAAAGAGAGTTTAACCATTGAGGACGTCTCTTATGAGAGTATAAAACTACGAGTGGAGACACACTTTCCTGGAGTTTTGAGTAAAAAAGGCGATATTGAGTTTTGGTTTAGCGATGATGAGAGGAGAATCCCTCTGAAATTTAGTGCGAAGGTGAAAATTGGAAGTGTGGAAGGGGTTTATACACGCAAAAATTAAATAATTTTACTTTTTATCTTTTCAGTTCTTCTTAGAGTTCTCTTGACTATGTTTTAAATTATTTTTATAACCATTTTTCCCTCCAGTAGGAGGGATATTGTTGTTTTATGTAGGTGGTTTTTTATGATCGAAAAAAATGAAGTTTTTCAAAAGTGGATGAATGATTTTGAGTTTGTTCTTGGTGAGGATCAAGAATCGGAAGAGCATACTCATATTGATGAGCTTTTGAAGAAAACACTCGACAAGAATTTTGTCGAGGGAGAAGTCTTTACAGGGGAAGTTATCGCTCTTAACGATGACTATGTCACTGTTGACATTGGCTATAAACAAGAAGGTCTTGTTTTGGCCAAAGAATTTAGGTCTTTTGATGGCCAGCTTAAAATTAAAGTTGGTGAGTCAATTGATGTTTATCTCGAAAAACTAGAATCTCCTCTTGGAAATCTCGTTCTTTCAAAAGACAAAGCAGAAATTATTAAAGCCTGGGATAAAATCTCTTTTGCTTGTGAAAACGGTGATCCTGTTGAAGGAACTGTTATTCAAAAAGTTAAAGGCGGTCTTTCTGTGGATATCGGTGTGAAGGCCTTTTTACCTGGTTCACAAATTGATATTCGTCCAACGCGAAATCTCGATAAATTCATTGGTAAAACAATGAAATTTAAAGTTATCAAATTTAATAAGAAAAGAGGGAACATTGTTCTTTCTCGTCGTACCATTCTTCAAGAAGAGCGCGGAAAACTTCGCGATGAGACTCTTAAGGCCATTGAAGAAGGAATGGTTGTTAAAGGAATTGTTAAAAATATTACTGATTATGGTGCTTTTATCGACCTTGGTGGAGTTGACGGACTTCTTCATATTACAGATATGTCGTGGGGACGCGTTAAGCATCCTACCAATATTCTCAATATTGGAGATGAAATCGAAGTTAAGATTCTTAAATATGATCAAGAAAAAGAGCGTGTCTCTCTTGGTCTTAAGCAAGTACAACCCAATCCGTGGGAAAATGTACAAGAGAAGTTCTCTGCTGGACTTAAGGTTAAGGGAGAAGTTGTCTCTGTTAAAGATTACGGCGTCTTCGTCGAGCTTGATGGTGGTATTGAAGGGCTTATCCATGTTTCAGAAATGAGCTGGGCGCAGCGACCAAAACATCCATCAAAAATTGTAGAATCAGGTCAAGTTGTGGAGGCCATCGTTCTTGAAGTAGATGTTGAAAACAAGAGAATCTCTCTTGGTCTTAAGCAATTAACGGCCAATCCTTGGGATGCTTTAGTTGAAAAATACAATGTCGGTCAAAAAGTCAAAGGCAAAATTAAGTCTATTGTAGACTTTGGAATGTTTGTTGATCTTGGCGAAGAAGTTGATGCTCTTATTCATGTTTCAGATCTTTCTTGGACTAAAAAGAATATTAATATTGCTGACGAGTACAAAGAAGAGCAAGAAATTGAAGCAAAAGTTCTTACTGTTGATAAAGAGAACCAAAAATTCTGCCTTGGTATTAAGCAGCTAGAAGAAGATCCTTGGAAAAGAATTGAAGAGCGCTTTCCTATTGGAACATTGGTTCAAGGCGAAGTGATGCGTGTCACTGAGTTTGGTGCTTTTGTTGAGCTTGAGACAGGAATAGAGGGACTTATTCATATTTCTGAGCTTTCAGAAGATCGTGTAGAGCGTCCTTCTGAAGTTGTGAAAAAAGGCGATCGTCCAGTTTCCATGATTCTCTCTATTGATAAAGAAGCAAAAAAGATTGCTCTTTCCATGAAGAATGTTGATCGTGCAAGACAAGAAGGTGATGCGAAGACCTATAAGGCCGATGAAGTTAAAGGTGCAACTTTGGCCGATAAATTTAAAGGTTTTAATTTTTCATAAAATATTTTGAATATCCCCATGGGCCTTCTCTATTTCATCTAACAAAAGAAC
>CALDHR010000007.1 GCA_937898585.1 uncultured Oligoflexia bacterium | reverse complement strand
ATAAAAACCATCTCATCAATAAAGTTGCGCCAATTTATGGTCCCCTAAACTTGGTGTTGCCCGCGATTCATTTGGTTGTGCCATGATTACTTCTATTGGTGGGCTTGGATTTGAGCATGCTCTTGTTCCTCTGGTTCCTTACTCGGGCTGTACTATGCTGATGGCGCTAGGAAAGATTCGAGAAAAGGCAGTTGTGGTGAATGGAAAAATCGAGATTATTCCTATGATGCCTATTGGAGCGACGATTGATCATCGCTATGCTGATGGATATACGGGAAAAAAGATGCTAAAACCTCTGGTGGATTATCTTGAGAACCCGGTTTAAAGAAGAAATAATAACTCCCTTCTTCTCTTTGCTCCTTAATAAAATCTCTTACCATGTTTCCTGCTATCCGATAAAAAGTGGCCCCTTCTTCCCAGTTTCTGTTTTGCATCCCTAGTGTTAAAGAAAAAATGCCTAATCTTTTTATACTAATCATTGGATCTGTTGGAGCAGCAAAAAAAGAAAATAGTTCTTTATCTTTTCCTTGGTTAAAAAAAGAAATAGGATCTTCTAGACAAGACTCATTAGAAAAGACAGCAAAAGAAAGCAGAGATAAGGCCAGTAAAAATTTCATCGAAGAACCTGTTTTTTTATTGAAAATAATTGGCGCAACTTTACTGATGAGATGGTTTTTATGCAATAGAATTTCTCTGCTCTTATCTCAGCGTAGGGCCTTAAATCCAAACTCTCTTTTACCGCGAAGACTTTCTTTTCTACGCTTTAAGGCCGATTGGATCAATAAATCGATAAGTTCTGTATAGAGAAGAGCGCAATCACCTTGTTCCCAGAGATAATAGGAAAAGGATCCAGGAATGGAGTTGAGTTCATTGAAATAGAGTTTATTGTTCTCTTGAAGATCCACCATAAAATCAAAGCGAACAGCACCAGATAAATCCATCTCACGATAAATTTTCTCTCCCAAAGATTTTACTTTATCTCGAAGGTTAGGATCTAAATCTTTAGGATCAATAAGTCTCGTTAAGCTGGCCATCCCCCCACTGCCACTACTCTCTTCTTCTCCTGATTTCTTCCCCCCTCCCCGCAAATATTTATCTTCATAAGTAAGGCCTTCGTCACCACTAGAGACAGGGATCTCTACAACGCTGGAGACGACTCCTTGATGTGAATCGGGATGGCGAAAAACGGAGACATTGATTTCTTTGAGTTGTTCTACTGATTTTTCGACAAGGGCCACGGTGTCGTATTTAAAAACTTTGGCGAGACTTTTTCCTAAATCCTCGGGTGTTTTACACTTAGAAATTCCCACACTGGAGCCAAGAAAGTTAGGTTTTACAAAAAGAGGGTATCCAAGGTGATGGACTTTTTCTTTTAATTGCTGAAAGTTATTGCTATCCCATTCTCGTAGGTAAAGTGGCACGCTTTCCACAACGTCGATGCCCAGTCCCTTAACAAAGTTCTTCATGACTTTTTTGTTCATGCTTAAAGCACTTCCAAGAACATCGGCCCCAACATAGCAGTGATCGGCAAGTTCCAATAAACCTTGTACGGCACCTGTCTCTCCATACATGCCATGAAAGGCCAAGAAGAAAACATCCACAGAAATTAATTCGGGAAACTTCTTTTTTTTCACTACTCCTCGATAATTTGGATCACCTAAGAGAAGAACTTCTTCGAGTCCTTCTTTTTCGCCATTAAAGCGAGAATAAAATGATTTTTCATAGAGAGGATCTCCTGTATACCACTTTCCCGAAAGGGCCACATAGAGGGGAATAATATTATAGAGTTCGCTATCCATTGCTTTTATTAATTGCAAGGCCGAAATAACGGAAATTTCGTGTTCAAGAGAGCGACCACCAAAGAGAACGGCAATATTTAATTTTTTCACTAAAAACTCCAGGCCAAATTTTTCTCATAGAGATCGGGAAGATCATTTTCCATTAAGAGGACGTCTCCCTCTTCCTTGTGGGCGTAAAAATAAGCAAAGGCCGCGGAGCGATCTTTCACAAAAGCAATTGTTCCTTTTGCTTCTTTGTTTACCTTAAAACCATCTTCAAAGAACTTTCTATTTACTTCTCCCACAAAAATAGTGAGGTCTGCTTTTTCTTTGGCAAAGCTGGCCAAACGTGTATTTTCTTTTCCTTGAAATTCCCCTAGCTCGATCATTCCTGGAGTCATGAGAATTTTTCGCTTTCCAGGAACGGCCGCCAAAACTTCTAGGGCCGTTTCAAATCCTTCAGGGTTTGAATTATAAGCATCGTGAATGTAAGTTGTTGCTTCATCTATTTTTTGTACGCGCAAGCGGTTATCGATGGGATCGAGATTGGCCAAAGCGGCAATAATTTTTTCTTTACTTACTTCTAAAGCTACAAGCATGGCCACGACAGCAAGAGCATTACTAACGGCGGCCTTACCCCAGAGAGGAATAAAACAAGCATAACTTGTTTCTTTTATGAGCAATTCAAAGGTTGTTCCTTTCTCTGTAATGAGAAGATTTTTTGCAGCGACAAATAAATCTCCTTTTTCACTTTCAAGGCCGTAGAGAAAAACGCGCAATTTTTTAGCAAAATCCTCATCTTTCATTCTTCTTGGACCTTCTTGATCGCCGTTGAGAACGAGAATGCCACCTTCTGGAAGAGCGCGGGCCAGTTCACTTTTAGCGCGATAAACATTTTCAAGACTACCAAATCGGTCTAAGTGAATGGGTTTCACGGCCGTAATAATACCTGCATTAACTGGAGTCAAAGAAATCATTTTAGCAATGCTTCCCATGCGATAAGCACCCATTTCAATAACTGCATGAGTGTAAAGGGGATTGAGTTTTTCGCGAATAAGGCGAGTGACTCCCATTAAAGCGTTGACTCCTTTTTCGGGCCAAAAAGTCGGTCCCACGCAAACATTCATCATTTCACCTAAAATGTGCTTGGTGCTGGTTTTCCCAAAACTCCCCGTAATCCCAACGGTAAAAGGGGCCACTTCGCGGTATTTTTTGGCCGCCTGGCGAAAGAAGCGATTTTGCTGCCGCTTTTCTTCAGGAGCTAAAAGAAAATTGGCCACCACAAAGAGAAGAGGAAGAAGCTGTACGGCCATAAAAAGGGCCAGAAAAAACCACTTAAAATCGTAAGCAGAGAGAACGGAAAAAGGCAGCAAAAAAACAACTAATAAAAAGAAGCTCATCTTCCACAAACGCCGGGCCCGCTGAGTTAAATTAAGTTTAATTTTTCCCACTTTGGTAGGATCTTCTTCACAGTAAGAAAGAAAAAGCGTTCCAAGAAATAAGATTAAAAGATTGTGAGAAAAAAAAGAAAACGCCACAAGAGCAGTAAAACGCTTATCAAAAGCAAAGTGAGAAAAATACCATTTTAAGTAACTTCCTGAAAGATATTGTTCTTGCTGAAAATAGCGCAAGTAGCGAAGCATGCGTTTGCGAAAAAAATAGAGAGAAGCAAGGGAAGAAAGAAGAATCATTATGCTCATCATTAAATGGCCTCTCTTTTTGCTACATTTACCACAAAAGGAAAAATGCTTTTTAGGAGCAAGTGATATCCTACATCTTCAAAGGGATGGTGCCCTTTATGGGGATAGATAACAAGCTGCGATTTTTTCAAAAGTTTTGAAAAGCGCATGGCCATATCAATGGGTGTCTCATTATCTTCTTGACCCCAAAGGAGAAGAAATTCCTGCTCCAAAGAAGAACACATGGATGAAAAATCCTCTCTAATGACTCTCCCTAAAATTTTTCTCATAAGAGGATTTGCTTTTTTATAATCTGCTGATCCATACCGCGCGGCCACTTTTTGTTGGAACAAAGTCATTCCAAAAAGAGAATCTATTTTTTTATAAAAGAGGCCCAATATTTTAACGTAAAACAAAAAGATTTTTTTCTTCAATGTTCTCTTGGGAGCAAGGCCTGCAGACCCTACAAGAATCACTTTTTGCACTAACTCTTTTTCTTCTTTTGCTAAAAGCAGAGAAACTTTCCCACCAAAAGAGTGACCTAGGAAAACGGCCTTTGTTACTTTTTCTTCGCGAAGATAATCCCGCACTTCATTAGCAAACTCACGCGAACCCCACTCTTCATTTTGTGGCATCGCACTCTTTCCGTGTCCTGGAAGATCGATAACAAAAACTTGCCATGACGCAAAACGCCTATGAAACATTTTGGCCAAGGGAAGAAGAGTCTCTAAACTGTTTCCCCAGCCGTGGAGGAGCACCAAGTTTCCCGTGACACTTTCGCCTTCTTTTGGGCGATAAACCACCGCATTTAATTTTGCCTGCCGTTTTTCTTGCATTTTATTTTCCTTGAAGGGCCACGCTAAAAGTCTCGAGAATAATTTTTATATCTAGCAAAAAAGAGCGTTGCTTTAAATACTCTTCGTCAAATTTTACTTTTTCTTCCATGGGTAGCTCGTCTCTTCCTCTGACTTGCGCCAGTCCTGTTAACCCTGGAAGAAGCTGATGGACTCCACTACGCGTTCGCATTTCCATAAGGTCGTACTGATTATAAAGGGCCGGGCGCGGCCCTACAAAAGACATCTCTCCTCGCAAAATACTGTAGAGCTGAGGAAGTTCATCGAGGCTTAATTTTCTCAAGAGGGCCCCAAAAGGAAAAATAAAATTCATAGACTCTTGGCCCATTAAGTGAGTCGCCAATTGAGGCGTATTGGGTTGCATGGTACGAAATTTGGGCATCACAAAAACTTTATTCCCTTGTCCTATGCGCTTAGACCAATGAAGAACACTTCCTTCACGAGAAGTTAACTTAATTCCCATGGCAATAAGAATCATCAAGGGAAACAATAATACTAGAGACAAACTGGCCAATAACACATCAAATATTCTCTTTTCCATGGCCCTATTCTCTCCATTATCACCTCGCTTGTCGAGGACTACAGCTTCTTTTTAACTTTGCTTTTTAACTTTTTTAGTCCAATTTCCCTGCTTTGCTTTTTTATTTTAAGGATACTAACAATGTTGCTGATTCTTCTTCTTTTTGCCAGTTTTGCCATCACTTTTCCTCTGGGAAAGATTGCTCTTAACTACAGCTCTCCTCTCTATATCACTTTTTTTCGTATGACCTTGGCGGGATTACTGCTTTTGGGTGGCGAGCTCTTGAGTAAAAAAAAGAACAAAGGCAAGGGCCTCTTTCAAAATTTCCCTCAAACCCTCAAAGAGTGGAGTTATATTTTTTATCTTGGTTTTTTGGCCCATTATCTCAGCAATTATCTCGAACTCATTGGGCTTAAAAATATTCATGCCGCAAAGGCCTGTTTTATTTATTCCATGTCTCCTTTTTTTAGTGCCATTCTTTCTTATTTTTTCTTTAAAGAAAAAATGACCTTGATGAAAATCATAGGAATGATCATTGCCACCGCCGGCATGTATCCTCTTCTAAGCGAAAGCGTGAGTGATGAGCAAACTCTTAATCATTTTTTTATTCTCTCTAGTGCCGAAATCATGGTGTTTCTCGCTTGTTTTTTTGCCGCTCTTGGCTGGATCATCACCAAGAAGGCCTTAAATTCCAGCAATCTCAATTTAAAGACCCTCAATGGAATGAGTATGCTTGTGGCGGGGATTCTTTCGTTCTTTCATAGCTATGAGACAGAGTACAAAGTAAACGACTTTTTTGTTTCCAACTGGCCACTTTTCTTTTTTTGGATTGCTTTATTTATTCTCATCTCCAACATTTTATCTCATAATCTCTATGGCCATCTTCTGCGAAAATACGGCGCCACGCTTCTCTCTCTTGCGGGTTTGACGACGCCTCTTTTCGCCGCCATTTGGTCTTATTTACTCTTGGGTGAAACAGTGACAATGCCGTTTTTTGTTTCTTTCTTTTTTGTCATTACAGGTCTTGGTATTTTTTACAGAGGGGATATTCAAAAATGAATTCATACTTTAATGATTCTTTTCTTGCACCCATTGAAGCAGAAAAAAGAAAATTATTTTCACATCCTATTTATAAAAAACTCAACAGTCTTGAAAATATTCAGCGCTTTATGAGTATTCATATTTTTGCTGTTTGGGATTTCATGACGCTTCTTAAGGCCATGCAGCACCGCTTTACGTCTGTTAATATTCCTTGGTATCCATCTTCCTATGGCGCGGAGATTGTTCGTTTCGTCAATGAAATTGTCTTAGGGGAAGAGTGCGATGTGACGAGAAATAAAGATGAACACCTCGATCATTTTTCTCTTTATTATCGGGCCATGAAAGAAGTGGGAAGCGATACAAAATGGATTGATAAATATCTTAAAGATCAGCAAAAGTTGGATGCGCCTCTTGAAGACTTTATTCAGTTTCACCGCAAAATTGCCCTTGATGGAAGCGATGTGGAGGTGGCGGCCTCCTTTTTATATGGACGCGAAGATATCATCCCCGAAATGTTCTCTTCTTTTATTAAAGAAAGCCATCTTTCAAAGGAAAAAATTCCTGATTTTCTCTACTATCTTGAGCGCCATATTGAACTAGATAAAGACGATCACTCTGTGAAGGCCACTATGCTTATCCAAAAAATCATCACTTCTCCTGAAGCGGCCAGGCAAGCGCAAAAGGCGGCCATTGAATCTATTCAAAAAAGATATGAACTTTGGGATTATGCTCTCACTCAACTCAATTGCGCATCAAAAGCTTAAAAAACTTCACAAATGCTATTGCCATTATACCCGCGAATAAGCACCGTCTTTCCTTCGTCATCAGTGCGAGGAACATAACGACATTTTGTCCCATAAACAGTTGAACGCCCTGATTGGTACAGAAAATATTGCATGTAATACTCATACTTCATATCAAAACAATACTTCTCACCGTGATGAATTTTTTTCGATTTCCCGGCGGCGCCTTTGGGCATAATAAGGTTTGGCCACTCTTCACTGGATGTCCCATCTGAATCAATATACAGACAAACTTCCTCTGCAAAAAGACGTCCTCCAAAAAGCACAAAAAAGAAACAGGCAAACAACATTTTTTTCATGATAAAAATCCTTTTTTTTCTTATGATATGTTACATTTTTCACATGAACCATCAAAAAAACTCCGTCCTTATTCTGGGATCTGGCACCAGCACAGGTGTCCCCATTATGAATTGCTTTTGCAGCGTCTGCCAATCAAGCAATAGCAAAAATCAAAGAACACGCGCCAGTATCTTTATCTCCACCGCTAGAGGAAAAAAATTTCTGATCGATACATCTCCCGATCTAAGAATGCAGTATCTCAAAAACAAACTCTCCCCACCGGACGGCGTTTTTATCACTCACGATCATGCCGATCACTTACACGGAATTGACGATTTGCGCCCCTTTTCTTTTCGCCAAAAGGCCATGGATCTCTATACCAGCACCGAGACGGCCAATCTCATCAAAGAACGCTTTAGCTATATCTTTGCTCAAAAAAATCAAAAAGTTGGTGGCGGTATTCCTCTTATTGATATGCATGAAGTCTCTATCGGAGAAGAAGAGATTATCGAAGAAAGTGAATCATTTCTTTTTTACCTTCTCCCTCACCATCACACAAAAACGCTAGGCATCGTTCATGAAAAAAAAATGGCCTATTTTATCGACTGTAACTCCATTCCCACTAAAACCCTTAACGCTCTTAAATCTTTTAACCTAGAGCTACTCATTATCGATTGCGTGCGCCGAGCACCTCATCAGACACACCTCAATTTAGACAAGGCGCTACAGTACGCCAATGAGATTCAGGCCAAAAAGACTGTCTTTACCCACCTCTCTCACGACTTTGATCATCAAGAATTAAGCAATGAATTAAAAAAATATGACTCCACTTTTTTTCCCGCTTATGACGGACAACTCATCTCCTATTGACAACTTAAATTTAAAAATCATATACCCATGCTCTCAACGAAATGAACCGAGGATTAAAGTAAAATGAAAATTAGTGTTCCAACAGAAATTAAAAATAATGAGTTCCGCGTTGGACTTACTCCAGGCAATGTTCAACTTTTGGTTCAAGATGGTCATCAGCTTTTTGTTCAAGCGGGCGCTGGTCATGGCATTGGCATTGAAGATGAGCTTTATAAAAATGCAGGGGCCACGATTCTTCCCACTATCGAAGATACTTACGATGCGGGCGAGATGATTATTAAAGTTAAAGAGCCTCAGGCCTCAGAAATTGCTCTTCTTAGACCTAAACACCTCCTCTATACCTATCTTCATCTTGCTGCTGATAAGGCACTTACTGAAGGTTTGATGAAATCAAAATCTACTTGCATTGCCTATGAGACAATTCAGGAGTTAGATGGAACTCTCCCCCTCCTCACCCCCATGTCAGAAGTCGCCGGGCGAATGGCCACCCAAATTGGGGCCAGCTACTTGCAAAAAGATCGCGGAGGAAAAGGGGTCCTTTTAGGAGGAGTTCCCGGTGTAAAGCGCGGAAAAATCGTCATTCTTGGCTGCGGTGTCGCCGGACTCAATGCTATGAAAATGGCCATTGGTCTTGGGGCCGAAGTTGTGGCGATGGATTTGAACCTGAAAAGACTTGCTCAATTAGATGATCTTTTTGGGGCCAAAATTAAAACAATTTTCTCTAATCCTGTCACTATTGAGCAAGAAATTAGCAATGCCGACCTTGTTATTGGCTCAGTTCTCGTCCCTGGCGCCAAAGCTCCACGCCTTGTCACCCGTCAAATGCTTAAAATTATGGAAAAAAAATCTGTTATTATCGATATTGCCGTTGATCAAGGGGGCTGTATTGAGACGTGTCGGCCTACAACTCACGCTGAGCCAACCTTTATCGTCGATGACATTATTCACTATTGTGTGGCCAATATGCCAGGCGCAGTTCCTCATACTTCAACTTATGCGCTCAATAATGCAACTTTGCGCTATGCTCGAATGCTGGCCAGCATGGGGGTGGAGAAAGCGGCCTCGAATAGTATGCCGCTAGCAAAAGGGGTAAATATCTTAAAAGGAGATTTAGTCTATAAACAAGTGGCAGATGATCTTCACCTGCCTTATACGTCATTTTTATCTTAAATTTTCTACTCTGATTCTTCGGATTTTTCAGAGGAAGTTTTATTTTTTGCTGCTCCTGAATCGAGGGGGATGAACTTATCATCATCATCTTCAAGGGCAGCAAAATAAGCATCGATTTCACTTTTCGTGATTTTCCCTTCGGCGAGAAATTTATCTCTTAATCTCAAATCAAAATAGTAATCTGGTTTTTTGCTTGTTTGGCCACTCATTGCTCTGATTCCTTTTCATTATTAATCGGTCAAGATTGATACCACAGAGGGCCCTTATTGCCAATACTTAGGTCCTCCGCTCTTCTCGTCCTCTTCTTCTTTTTCCTTATTTCCTTTAAGTAAAGTCAAATGGCCCTTTTTTAATGAGCTTGCGGATTTATTGTTCATTCTTTTGGCCTTAAAAAAATTTGATACACGCCAAATGATCTCTTCTACAAAAGAAGGCAATAATTTCTTTTTACTGAAAAGAACAAACTTCACATACAAATAACTAAATAAAAGGGATGAAACTCCTACAATGGCGGTAACTCCTCCTCCCATAACAACAGAGTAGAGTCCAATGACCACAAGGCCAAGACAAAGATAGAGGCATTGGACAGGAAAAATCATCATGACGAGAATTTCTCTTTTGGGATAAAAGAGCCCATACATGAGCAAAAGAGCGGAGAGAAAACCGTGAATCCCTGTTAGGGAGGCGTAACTTCCTCCTGGCACAACGAGGGAGTAAACAAAAAAAATAAAAAGCTGAAAAAGCCAAAGAGAAAGCCAAAAATTGCGGTAGCGCTTTTCTCCCAAGACTCCTTGAAGCTCTCCTCCCATGCTCCACAAAATAAGCAAGGAAAAAATAAAATCAAAGAGATTCTGAAAAATAAAAGGATAGGTCACTAGCTCAAAGAGATAACCTTGTTTGAGCGAATTTAAGGAAATTCCCAGCAACACATCAAAATTTACATGAACAAGGCGAGCAAGCAGGCCTAAAAGAAAGAGGCCTCCTGAAAAATAAACCAGAAACTTATTAAATCCTCTGAGGGGAGCAAAATTAAATCCCTGTGAAAAACGATATCCCATCAATCCTCCTTGCTTCTCGGACTAGAAATTTCAATGAGCACCCCACCGCTGGATTTTGGATGAATAAAATTAACCCATTTATTGTTGGCGCCTTCTTTGGGAGAAGGATAGATCATCTGATAACCCATTTTTTTTAGCTCACTACTTTTTTTCTCCACATCATCCACAGAAAAAGAGAGGTGGTGAATGCCTGGACCATTCTTACTGAGATACTTTGCAATGCTACTTTCTTCGCAGGTAGGCATAAGTAATTCTAAGTGAGCATTTTTATCAATGGACGCAAAACTCACTTTTACCTTTTCTCCTTCAACGACCTCATCTTCACCTTCAAAGTTAAGCCCTAGA
Organism: uncultured Oligoflexia bacterium; assembly: GCA_937898585.1. Lineage (GTDB taxonomy): Bacteria > Bdellovibrionota > Bacteriovoracia > Bacteriovoracales > Bacteriovoracaceae > CALDHR01. Next base: position 2,826 of record CALDHR010000007.1, on the reverse strand, counting down.
GAAGTATAAAACTTCTTTGATAATTCTAAATCATGGACGGCGATGGCCACATGATCTAAAACAAGTTTCTCTAACATTGCTTCTTCTCCTTTAATTCTCTAACGAAAAGCTAGTATATTCATCTGTTTTTCGCTATCCTGTCCCCTATAAATTCACTGTTACCCCATTAAACACTAATTCTAAAAGGAGACCAAATGATTTCTAAAAGGAAAATTTTGTTGGGATTTACCATCTTGGCACAAATAATGACAACTTATTCAGCTCAGGCCAGCGAGAGCAAAACAAGTTCTCCTGCAAAGGCCAGTACAGCTACGGCCTCTGGTCCTCTTAAATCCTCCCAAATTAACCAAGTGGCCTCACAAATTCTCAAGGGATTAAAAAAAGACGAAATCCATGAGCAAGAAGCTGAGTTCCAAAAATTTGTTTACTTTACGGCGCTAGAAGAAGTCTTTGCCTCATCCTCAAAAAGTGGAAAATCTCTCTATGAGTATGTCTCTTCTGCGCAGGCCCAAAAACAATTTCTCGGCGATTTAAAAACAGAGACAACAAAAGTTTCTTCCATGACAGAAGTTGAGGCCTTTATTGCGCTTGCTAAGGCAGAAGCAAAGCACAGCATTTTCTTTAATAATCTCGAACCAGAGCAAAAAGAAGTGAATGATTTTATTGATAAAGTCTCTAAAAAAATTGGTCTTGAATAATCTAAATGACAAAGCACTCACATTCTGCTGAGTGCTTTATTTTCTGCAATTAAGAATGGAATTATAAACTTTGCAAATATTTAATATTTGTAATTCGCGTCACATCCTCGCCGCGACACCCGTCATCTGTGCAATAATTAGAAAGCAGACATCTTCTTGAACTCTCCATGACAAAATCTTGCTCTCCTCGAACGAGAATTCCTTCAACCGTTCCATGACTATTAAAAACAGCAGAGCCGGAATTTCCTCCATAAGTATCGAGATTCGTAACAAAAAACTCCTGTTTTTCATTAGAGCGAACATAGGCACCGTTAGCAACTTTTGTGGGAAGCCCAGAAGGATTTCCTATAACAAAAATGGATTCGCCTTCACTAATTTTTCCTGATTTTCTAAATTCAAGAGGAGATCTATCTTTAACGACTCTTCCTAAACGAATAAGAGCATAATCATCACTCGTCCCTCTCCCTAAACTACGCTCAATGATTTCCTTGCATTTATAGACTTCATCTTTCCCAAAAAGAGAGCGTCCTGATTGATTTTGGTTATCAGCGACAAAATCAAAGGCCCAGTAATAATCCTGACAATCATCCATATCTTTAATACAATGGCCGGCCGTTACAAGAAGATCCTCTCCCACAAGAAATCCCGAGCAATTTCCTACCGCAAGCTGCTGAGAAAAACGCTCCTCTGAGCACATACCATTTTGCTCTAAGGTTCGACCTTGTAATTTATAATTTTCCTCACTTCTTGAAAAACTAAACTTATTGCGATGAACCATAATGGCGGTTGATTTTGCTAGTTCCTGATAAAAATCATTATTGCTATTGTTGATATCTTCTCGGTTATCATCACCATAAATAACTTTATTTCTTGCTGCTATATTGAGTGTTGTTAAAAAGCACAAAAAAACCATCGCATAAGCTGAAAAACGCATCCATGTCTCCTTTATTCATCCTAATAAAAATAAGAGTAGAATAAATTATCATTTCAAGAATGTGTTTTCACAACTGAAATAATCTTACACTTACCCAGAAGTTGAAAATAAAAAGGCCACCTTAAAAAAGATGGCCCAAAAAGGGATTTAGAATAAATCAAAATCTAATTAAATCTTAACCTCCACTGAGAAGTTGAAGAGCATTAGATCCTTGCATATTCGCTTGAGAGAGAACCGCAGTACCTGCTTTACTCATAATATTGTAACGAACATTGTTTGCTGTCTCTTCCGCAAAGTCAGTATCGCGAATTCGAGAGTTCGCAGCAGAAAGATTCTCAATGCTTGTCTGCAAGTTTGTAGACGTTGAAGTCAGTCTATTTTGAATCGCACCAAGATTTGCTCGCTGTCCAGAGACGCGATCAAGGGCCTTATCAAGAGAAGAAAGACTCCCTTGAGCACTTTCTTTGCTCAAAATTTCAAGTTCATTAACATTAAGCCCTGTTAAAGTTGTATCAGTCTCTGCAGCATTAAAAGAAATTCTATCTTCTGCTGCAACGTTATTAACCCCGACTTGAAAATCATAAAGGCCACCTTGACCATTAAGAAGTTTCTTACCGTTAAACTCTGTTACTTGAGAAATTCTTTCAATTTCTTTTTTCAAATTTTGATATTCAATATCAGTGAAACTTCTCTCTGTGTTACCCACAGTATCAGAGGCCGCCTGAATAGAAAGCTCTCTTAGACGCAATAAGATACTTGAAATCTCATTAAGCCCACCCTCTGCTGTTTGCACAAGAGAAATAGCATCATTGGAATTTCGATTGGCCTGGCGAGCACTTCGAATTGTCCCTTTCAACTTTTCACTGATGGCCAAACCTGCAGCATCATCTGCTGATTTAGTAATACGCGTTCCAGATGAAAGCTTGTTCAATGTAACGCTTTGTTTTTCATTTACCTGTCCCAATGAGCGCTGTGCTGAAAGAGAGGGTAAATTTGTGTTAATACGAAAACCCATACAAAAACCTCCGTGTGTTTCTTGGGCCTCCTACCGCAACCTTCTCACCTTGAAAAGGACAACTTACTGTCGTTTTATTTGTTTATAGAAAACGAAAATGTATTTTTTTTATTTAGACTATCTTGTATTTGATTATGCTCAGCATAAAGAACCTCCTTGTACTCAGAGATCCTTCCTAG
>CALDHR010000006.1 GCA_937898585.1 uncultured Oligoflexia bacterium | reverse complement strand
AATAAAAACATGGTGAATAAAATTTATTTTGTCTTTTTTACTCTACTTTTTTCTCTAAACTACCCCCTTCTACTGACCGCCAGGCCAACTTTGGAATTTGCTCATCTTGTTGAACAAGGACCAAGAGGAGAGAGTATTTGGTTGGATTTTGGTAAATTTGATTTTTTAAATGAGGGCGATGTAGTGAAGCTATATGCCATCAGAGGGGAAAATGATCCTCCAAGATACCTTACGCAGGCCACTCTTATTAAGCTGATGCCTTCTCGCTCACTCTGGCAACTGAATCTTTTCTCAAAAAAGAAGACATTTAATGAAAAATTGTTTGTAGGACAAAGACTCCTTCTTTCTCTTATTTCAAATAAAGAGGCCCACCGCCGCGTCATGAATTTTCGGCGTTTTATTAAAGTTCGTCAGCATATCTACCCCCACAGTGATGAAAATGAACTGCCTAAAGATTTTGTTGCCTCCAAAGTAGAGCTAGATCACGTAGACCCTCAGCTAGATTTTGTGGCCATGGGTGAAGGCGATTTTGAAGAACTAGAAGGCAAAACCATTATTTATCGCATCCAGCGCCTTATCGATCCTCTTGATGAAGATCAATTTTATAACCGCTTATGGGGGCAAAAAAGACATTCGCGCCTAGTGACTTATCTCCAGCGTTTAAGCGATAATAAGAAATTTCAAGAAAAGTTTCATGTGGAAAAAGAGCGAGGCAATAGAGAGAGAAAAGATCTGGTAGATTTCTTAGAGAAGAGAGGAGTGCGTTTTTCAGAGCAGATGGATGATAAAGAACTTATTCGTTTTGTTCGCGCTCATGGCGCCGAAGTTGAATCGCAGCGATGGAGAAGAGCACTTGATGGATCAGCAGATAATCAAATTTATTTTCTGTACGGCATCCCTAAGACGGATCATTTTTCTTTTGCTAGCAGGAAAGAAACCTTCTCTTCTTTTCCCTATCAAATGGCCCTTGGGTATGAATACTTTGGTGCTAATTTCAGCCACTCCCTTGATCATCTCTCTTTAGATTTAAAAATTTTAAAAAGTAATCGATTTTTAAAATTAACAAATAAAGAACTTTCTCTTATGCAATATTCCATGGGAATAGGATTTCGCTTTTATCTTTTTTCCCCTCCTACAAATGTGAACGAGCCATTGGTTTACCTTGGGATGGGAATGAGTTTCGGACAGGCCCATCATAAAGTCATTAGCACGACAGGAAGAGATTTAAACGCTAAGGCCAAATACGATTTTTACACAATGCCTGAATTTTCTCTCGGGTATGCCTATCGATTTTCAACAGATCTTGGTTTTACAGTTGGTGCCGATTATGTTTTTGGAAAGTATTCTAATCAATCAAAGCAATATGTTATTTCCAATGATTATTACTCTGAGTATTTTCAATTAGTTTTTTCTTTAGGGTATTATTTTTAGATAGAATTGAGAGGTACGTAATGAATTTTTTCTTAAGATTTTTTTTCTTTTTTTTGCTGTCAATTTGCACACAAGGTTTACCTGTTGATGAAAAGCTGCCTTTGAGAATTTTAAATATTTCAGAGACAAAAAAGACGATGCTTATCAATAGAGGAATTGAAGATGGTCTCGCCGAAGGGGATCATGCAAAATTTTTTATTCCTTCAGGCGTAATTGCTCGCGGAGTGGTGGTGAAGGTTGCCCCTACTCGTTCCGTTTGGTCTATGTACCGTCTGGTTGAAGGAGATGCTCTTGGACAAGATAAGGTTATGTCACTGAAAATCACAACTCCTGTGAAGCTGACTGATGATCCTACAAAAATGTTTTCAGATGAAGAGACGCCAAGCTCTCCTCATAAAGTGATTGAGTTAGAAGCAGGGGCAAAAAGTGATGATGCTCAGCTAGTTAAAGATGAGATGATAAAGCAGACAACAAGTGGGTCAGTTCCTCTTTTTACCGATAAAACAAAAGAGCTGTACGGCGGTCTCCAGTTTAATGCTTTTAATGTCAGTACATCGTCTGGAACATCAGAGCAGGGAAGTTCCGGGAAAAAAAATGAGTATGAGCTTTTGCTAGGTTTTGAAAAATATTTCTCTGATATTAGTCGATGGTATGGTCGCTTTTCATTGGCCCCTCATTTTATTTATTCTCATAAAAAAGCGGTGGATTATCAGGGGAGTTCTATTACAGCAGATCTTTGGGGAGGAGGCCTTGCGCTCTATTGGCATTTTGGTGGAATGCCTCTTGAACTCTCGCGTTTTATTTTTTATACAGGACCAATGGTTGGTTACGGAGTGGCAAGAGAAGAGACGAGTGGCACAACCCTAGAAGATGGGCGTGCTATTTTTTATTCGTATGCTCTTGGGACAAAATATTACTTCACAGAAAGATTCGGCATTCGTTTTCATTTTGATTACTACGTTCGATCAACTGTTTACAAAGTTGATGGTGATAGTGATTATACGCAAAAAGTCTCAGGTCCTCGATTTTGGTTTGGTCTGGGATGGCGCTTTTAATTTTCCAATAAAGACGAATTGAAGTCATAATTTCCATTATTGGCCCGATAAACAGGAAATCTGTCCATAGGTGATAGCTGGATATTGAGCTTGGGATAAAACTCTTTCATCTCTTGAAAAAGTCTCTCGTTGTTTTCAAAAATAGTTTTAAGGTTATCTTCTCCCATAAGAAATATTGAAGAAGAAAGTCCTTCAATAGATACTTTCCAAGGTGGATTTTTACCTGAACAACTAATCCCTTGTCCTCCCCCAGATTCTTCTTCTTGGCGACCTTTACTATCTGGAACATTCACTTGAGACATTTTTGCTAACACACGAAAAAAAATTTCTTTTAATTGATTTTTGTATTCTCGCCCCACTGGACCTAGTTTATTTTGGGCCTCTTTTAACTTTTTCATTAATTCCGTGGGAAATGATTTTTGAACAAGTGGATCATTATGACAAGTCTCCAAGATATCTAATATTTCACTGCTGTGCTCTGCTAGACGAAATCTTTTTTCTTCTTTTGATGCTTCCTCTCGTTTTCTTTTCTTGAGATTACTGTCATTGGCAGAAATGCTTAGAGTTGTTGCTTGAAAAAGGACAAAAAGAAAAAAAGTAGATAATTTATAGAAAGTTTTTTGTTTCACGGAATACTCCAGCGCAGTTGCAGTGAAAGGATATTTTTTCTTGTGACACGTATCAATATTTAAGACAAGTGGTATTTTGAGGCGAGGAGCATCTTTTTTATAATAGCAAAATAGCCATTTTCTATCTGCCTCCCTGCAATAAGAATGGAGCTGGCAAAGAAGATACTTTTTTAATAGGTTGACCTATTGAAAAAAACAGGCTAACCTATTAAATATGAATAAAATAATAAAACTTCCTTTTATCAGTATGTTAGAGAGTAATTTGGCCAGAGGAAATTCTTTTATCCAGGTGATTTTAGGGCCTAGGCAAGTAGGAAAGACAACTTCAATTTTAGATTTTATCGATGGTGAGTACCCAAATAAATATCATTACGTCAGCGCTGATGAGACATTTAATTCTTCTGCCTCTTGGATTATGGAGCAGTGGCAAATAGCATCAAAAAAATCTCTTCTTCTTGTCATTGACGAGATTCAAAAATGTGAAAACTGGGCAGAAGTTATTAAAATGCTGTGGGATGCATCACAGAGAAAAGAGACTAAAGAAAGGCCAATTTCTTGTATTCTTTTGGGTTCTAGTTCTTTGCAAATTCAAAAGGGTCTGACAGAAAGCCTTACGGGAAGATTTCAGCTTATCAAGGCCTTCCACTGGAATTTAGCAGAATCAAAAGAAGGTTATGGACTTGACTTAGAAGAATATCTCCAGTTCGGAGGGTACCCAGGAAGTTATCAATTTACTGAATTACGAAGTCAGTGGGTGAATTATATTAAAAATTCTATTATTACGACAGTTCTGGATAAAGATATTCTCCTCTATCACACCGTAAAATCCCCTAGTCTTTTTCGGCAGGCCTTCGAATTAGTTATTTCATACCCCGCACAAGAGATTAGCTATACAAAACTTTTAGGGCAATTGCAGGAAAAGGGAAATGTTGAGCTTGTAAAATATTATTTAAGTTTATTAGAAGGGGCCTATCTCATTAAATGCCTTTCTAAGTATACAGGAAAACCTGTTTTAACAAGAGCATCATCACCCAAAATACTTCCTCTAGCACCTTGCCTTTTTCAACTGACTATTATTGATGAATACGATGGAAAGGAAAGAGGGCGTGCTTTTGAATTAATGGTAGGAGCGCAATTAGCTCGAGTAGAAGCAGACCTCTATTACTGGCGAGAAAAAAATGATGAAGTTGATTTTATTCTCAAACAAGGAAAAAATATTTGGGCGATAGAAGTTAAAAGTGGCCGCAAAAAAAGTGAAAAAGGACTCATGAAGTTTATGCAAAAATTTCCCAAGAGCAAAGGAGTTATTCTCACACCCGAAAACTATTCAGATTTTGAGCAAAATCCTATTGGTTTTCTTTCATCTTCTTCATTAAGCGGCCCATCTCAATAGCGCTCATCATGCATTCATAACCCTTATTACCCATCTTCGTTCCCGCACGCTCGATGGCCTGCTCAATATTCTCTGTCGTAAGAACACCAAAAATGACAGGAGTACTTTCATCTAGGGCAACTTTTGAAATACCTTTCGCCGTTTCACCCGCAACAAAATCATAATGTGATGTACTTCCACGAATCACAGCGCCAAGACATAAAATAGCGTCGTACTCTTTTTTTCTCGCTAGCATCTGAGCAGCAAGAGGAATCTCAAAACAACCAGGAACATAAACAGTTGTAATGTTTTCAACTTTCCCTTCATGGCGAATAAAAGCTTCTTTGGCCCCGCCATAAAGCTTAGAGACAATAAGCTCATTAAAACGAGAAAAAATAATGGCCACTTTTAAATCACCGGCCATAAGCGTTGTTTCAATTATATTTTCTTTCATAAAGAATTCCTTTAAAAATTTACTTAACTTAAATTAAGCAAATGGCCCATTTTATCTTTTTTAGTTTTCAGGTAAGTCAAATTGGCCGGATTCACATTTCCCTCAAGAGACTCCATGTTTGAAATGCAAATATCAAGCTCCATGAGTTTTAATTTTTTTTCAGGATTATTTGTGAGTAATGTAACAGAGTTAACTTCTAGTTCCGTTAAAATATCTTTAATCATATGATATTCGCGCAAATCAGTAGGAAGCCCAAGCTCATGATTGGCGCTAATGGTATCGTGACCTGACTCTTGAAACTTATAGGCCTTAATTTTATTTGTGAGCCCAATCCCGCGACCTTCTTGTTCAAGATAAATGACAACTCCTTCACCGGCCTCCTCAATTCTCTTTAGGGCCATTTCTAATTGCTCTCCGCAATCACAGCGAAGCGATCCAAAAATATCACCGGTTAAACATTGCGAGTGAGGACGAAGTAAAACATCTTTTTTTCCCTTAACATCACCTTTAATTATGGCCACATGTTTTAAGATGATTTCGCTCATCTCTTCCGTACCTTGTGGATAGACGCGTTCTTCATAGAGGCGAAGTTTAAACTCCCCAAACTTAGTGGGAAAATTAATTTGCTCAACGAAAGAGAGAGATGTTTCTAGACCTTTTCGATATTTGATGAGGTCTTTAATGGTCATGATCTTTAAATCAAATTTTTGCGCCATCTTCATGAGATCATCGCGCCGACTCATAGTCCCATCTTCATTGAGTATTTCGCAAATGGCCGAAACTGGTTTTAAACCGGCCAGCTTGCACAAATCTACAGCTGCTTCCGTATGCCCTTGACGCTGGAATACACCACCTGGAGCACTGATAAGAGGAAAAATGTGACCAGGACGCATAAATTCATGAGGACTTGCTTCTTGATTACTTAAGGCCACAAGTGTGTTGGCCCGATCTTCACAGGAAATCCCTGTCGTATTGCCTTTAATTAAATCAACAGACACAGTAAAGGCCGTATGATAACGAGAATTATTTCCTGAAACCATGGGCGCAAGTTGAAGTTGCTGCGCTTTTTCTTTGCTCATGGGGGCACAAATAAGCCCTCTGGCATGAGTACACACAAAGTTAATAAGCTCAGGTGTGGAAAACTCTGCGGCAAAAATTAAATCACCTTCATTTTCTCGGTCCTCATCATCAACAACGATAATGGCACGACCTTTTTTGAGCTCTTCAAGGCATTCTGGTATTGTATTAAAAATAGCTGTCATTAATGATGATCCTAAACTAAAGATTTACGAGGGACTATATACCTGTAAGAGCGCCTTTTTCAAGTCTAACGCAAGAATTCTAAAATAGTGTTTGTTGATAATTGTTGGGATTTTTTTGTTCCCAGCAAAATTGACTCAACATACTTGGCAAAAAGATCCACTTCAAGATTGACTTTATCGCCAATTTTTTTAAACTGAAGAGTGGTCTCTTTGACCGTGTGAGGGATAATAGAGACTTGGAGATAAAGCTTTTCTTTATTAATTTGGGCGATGGTTAAACTGATCCCTTCAATGGCCACGGAACCCTCGAGAATAAAATAGCGTGAAAGCTTCTCTGGGTAGGAGAGAGTGATGAGTTTATTTTTTCCGTGATCTTCTATTTTTACAATTTCACCAATTGCGCCCACATGACCTTGAACAACATGTCCGCCAAGCCTATCTCCCATTGCTAGGGCCATTTCTAAGTTAACAGGAGTCTCTTTCTTTAAAAGGCCAGTCGTTGTTTTTTCCAAGGTAACGTGAACCGCTGTCGCAAAAAAACTATCGGTTGTAAGCTTTTCAACTGTAAGGCAGACGCCATTAACGGCCACAGAATCATCAATGTTGAGGTGAGGGCGGATATGAGGGCAAAGGATTTCAATTTTTTTCCCTTCTGCCGTAGCAGAAACAGTTTTTACTCTGCCAATTTCTTTGATAAGACCTGTAAACATTTTTACTTTTCCCGTCTTGAATATTTCAAAGGTCTATATCATGAAAATAAAAAAAGATGATTTAAAAAATTTAATCAAAACGGCCAAAGGAGATGAGTTCGTTCCCCATACAACGCTTATAAAAAACATCTCTATCCTAGACCTGGTAACAGGGGAAATCTTAAAGACGAATCTTCTTATTTATAAAGAATGGATTGCTGGTTTTGCAGAAGATTATGGTGATAATTTGGCCGAGACAATTATAGACGGGACGGGGAAGTTTGTTGTTCCTGGATTTATCGATGGCCATTTGCACTTAGAATCATCTTCGGTGAACCCCTTTGAATTTGAGGCGATGACTCTTCCTCTTGGAACGACTACGCTTGTTTCTGATCCCCATGAAATAGCAAATGTACTAGGGCGCAGCGGAGTAGAATGGATGCTTCGCTGTAGCGACCTTATGAAACAACAACTCTACATTCAACTTCCTTCCTGTGTTCCTTCTCTTCCTGGAGTAGAAACGGCCGGATCAGCTTTTACACTCAAAGAAATGGAATCGCTGAGAAATCATCCTAACGTTCTTGGTCTTGCAGAAATGATGAATTTCCCGGGAGTTATCAATGGCGATGACGAAGTTCTTGATAAGATTTTGAGTTTTGAAGAAGAAGATCTTCACCTCGATGGTCATTCTCCTATGCTTACAGGAAAAAATCTCAATGCTTATCTTGCTGCTGGAATTCAAAATTGTCATGAAACTGTCGGTCTGAAAGAAGCAAAAGAAAAATTGCAAAAAGGAATGTCTCTTATCTTGCGCGAAGGATCTGTGGCAAAAAATCTGGCCGATTTAGTAAAGGTAGTCTCTGAGTTTAATTCCCCTCAATGCTTTTTATGTACAGATGATCGCAATCCAATGGAAGTTGCCTCTGAGGGACACTTGAATTTTATGATAAAAAAAATGATTCAAGAATGTAAAATCCCTGTGCATGTTGCCTATCGTTTAAGTAGTTTCTCTGCCGCCAAACATTTCAAACTTCGACGCCAAGGTCTTGTGGCCCCAGGCTATCGGGCCGATTTGGTTTTATTAAATAATTTAGAGAAGGTTGAGATTTATGACGTGATGATGAAAGGAAAGCTTGTCTCTATGATGGATTTCTCAAAGGAAAAACGAAAAAAACTTCTGCATGAATCAAGGTCACCTTTAGCAAATTCAGTAAAAAGAAAGAAGGTGGAAAAAAAAGATCTTCCAAATGGAAAATTTCCGGCCATTTACAACATTATTGAGGTTGTAGAAAAACAACTTATAACAAAACATCTCAAAGAAAAAATAAGCGAAGAAAAATATTTAAATGAAGATTACGCTTTTCTTTATGTGGCCGAACGGCATGGTCATAATAAACCCATTACTATGGCGATGGTAAAAGGTATGGGAGTTCGAGAGGGGGTTGCTCTTGGTCAAAGTGTCGCTCACGATTCTCACAATCTTTTAGTTGTCGCAAAAAAAAGAGAAGACGCCGTTTTTGCCTTTAATTATTTACGTGAATCTCAAGGGGGAATAGCGGTTGTTCAACATGAGAAAATTGTTACGTCTTTGGACCTTCCTATCGCGGGTCTTATTTCTCTGGATGATTTTTCTGTTGTTCAAGAGAAACTAAAAAAGTTGATAGAAGCTTATAAAGAAAGAGGAGGGCATTTAGAGGCCCCCTTTATCCAGCTGGCCTTTCTTTCTTTGCCTGTTATTGGTGAATTAAAACTGACAGATTATGGACTATTCTCCATCAACGACTTTCAATTTCATCCCCCTTACCTTATCTAGCGGAGTAAATCTTCCAGTTGAAGAGATTCATCACTTCCTTCGTCGCGTATTTTTACAATAATAGCGCAAGAAAGAGAGAGACCTAACTCTTTCGCAAAATTATTTTTTGCAATACTCCTGCTTCCAGGAACAACAATACTTCCATCGGGAATTTTTTCATTTTTTTCTAGGATGCGATTTTCTAAAAGATGATAAACAGGAATAGAACGCGATAGACGAACACCTGGTGCTAAAACGGCCCTTTTCCCTACGCGAACACCTTCAACTAAAATACAGCCAGCTCCAATAAAAGAATCATCTTCGATAATGACAGGATTTGCACCAATAGGTTCTAGAACTCCTCCAATTTGAACTCCGGCAGAAAGATGAACATTTTTCCCTACCTGTGCGCAAGACCCCACAAGGCAGTGCGAATCCACCATTGTACCACTGTCGACATAGGCACCAATATTGATGTAGCTAGGAGGCATAATAATGACGGATTTTCCTACAAAAGATCCGCGTCTTACGGCCGATCCTTGAGGAACAAGGCGAACTTGCTGTTCAAGAGAAAAAGTCTGAAGAGGCAAATTATGTTTATCAATAAAGTAATTATTATTTTCAACAAGAGCATTTTTTCCTTCTTTAAAAACTTGAAGGATAAGACTTTTTGCTTCGCTATTGACGACCCAAGAATCATTTTCTTGGTTATAATTGGCGGCACGAAGATGGCCTGATTCAAATTGCTTTAAAATATCTTCTACATTCATTTTTTATGGCCTTTTTATTTTTTCAAGAAAACTTTTATTAAATGCAAAGCTTTCTTCTTTTGATTGGACAAAATCAAGATTGGATAGTGGAGTACGAAGAGTAGAAGTGCTAATTAACCCTAAATTGCTTGATATAACTTTGACAGGAATAGGGTTGGAACTTTTGAAAAGAGCTTCGTAGAAAGGAACAAGAGCTTCTCTATTCATTGAAAGATCTTCACTCGTGACAACGAGGTTCATTTCTTGCGGCCAAAGATTAGAAGCAACACTAATGAGCCCCTCACAGCGAAATTTCATATGCTCGTGAAAAAAAGGATCATCTCCTCCAAAAAGGGCCAATTCATTTGAGCGATTACTTTCATGGAATATTTTTGCAAACTCTTGATAGACTTGAATACTCCCGCTTGACTCTTTAATGCCGTAGAATTGCGGGTGATGAAGAAGATCTTTGACGCTATCTTTGTTTAGAGCAATAGAGCTTCTGCCAGGATGATTATAAAAAAGGCATTTAATTTTTGAATGATCCATGATTTCTTTGAACCAGGTCGTTTGACCAAAGCGCATAGGTTTACAGTACATGGGAGTAGTGAGAAGAAGTGAGTCTATTTTATTAGCACTTTCATTGAGAAATGAGACCCATTCTTTGGATTCATTGAGGTTCACTCCACCTACCCCAATCATTAGAGGAATGGATAGATTTTGCTCTAGAGTAAAATTAACGAGATCTTTTTTTTCTTGAAGAGAAAAAGAGAGATTTTCTCCTGTGCTACCTAAAATTAAAACACCGTTTTCCGCCTCTTCCTGTCTTTTTAGAAGATGCTTAAAACTTTGATAATCTATTTCACCCTTATTGAGAAAAGGGGTGATGATGGCCGTAAAAATTTTTCTCATGTGAAATTCCTTTCTAAAAGATCATAATATTGATAAAGGCCCGGAGGAAGATTACTAAAACACCCATCAGGGAGGCCAAGCTTCATTGCTGCCTGGAGTGCGCCTTCTGCAAAAATAGAGCGATGAGTTGCATCGTGTTCGACGAGAATAGATTGAGTTTTATTTTTAAGAGTAAGCTTGTGGTTTCCAAAAACCTCTTCTTTTCTGATGCTCTCAATAGGAATGTCTTTTTGACTAAGCCAGTCCAATATATCTTTTGCTGTCCCTGAGGGAGAATCAACTTTCGTTATATGATGGGTTTCTTGAATTTCAAATTTACTCTCAGGGACAAGGTCTTTGTATTTCTGCATAACCTTTGTTAATTGCTTAAAAATAAAGACACCTGTAGAGAAGTTGGAAGAAACAATCCAGCGACTTGATTTTTTTGCAATAGCATTGAGATCTTCTTGATGAAACTTTAGTCCAGTTGACGCAAAAATAATGTCTTTATCGATTTGAATGAGAAGAGGAAGGATTTCTTTTCCTATAATACTATTGACGAAAACAATAAGAACTCGACAGCTTTGAACAACATCTAAGTTTTTCTGAATAGGCCTTTCTGAGTTAAAAACTTCTAGCTCTATGAGAGGATTTCTTTTTGCCAAATGAAGAACTTCTGATCCTGTTTTACCTGATCCAACGAGACCTATTTTAACTTTACTTCTATTCATTATTTTTTTCTCTTTGTTCTCTTTGCTCAATGAAGTGAGTGTGAAGAATTTTTGCTGCGCTGGCGGCCTCTTCTTTCTTTAGAAGGATGGCCGAAATGTTATTATTGGATCCTGCAAAAACCATCCTAATTTGATGGTTTCTCAAGAGAGATGTTATTTCTTCCAAAAGATAATTTTCTCGGTGAAGATTAGATCCTATAAGAGAGAGAAGAGAGAAGTTTTCCTCTATAATCAAGTCATCATTATCTCGAATTTCAGCAACAAAATGATCGTCGACGGCCGAATCAGTTCGAGAAAAAGTGAAAGATGTGCTGTTTTCACTAGTGGAAAGATGGTGAACATTGATATTATATTTTGCTGTTGTCGTAAAAATACGTCCAAGAAGACCTGCTTCGTTTGCCCGTCTTCTTCCTTTTACTGTGGCCAAAACTTGGTTGGTATTAAGGGCAATGGCCAAAACACTTGTTTTTTGCTCTGATCTTTCTTTTATTTGAGAGTCGTCAGGTCTGATCCAGGTTCCAACAAGGTGAGCATTTTTATTAAATGTATTTCCCACAAAGACAGAAATATTCTTATTAAAAAGAGGATAGAGTGTATAGTGGTGAATGATTTTTGCACCGGCCGTCGCCATCTGAGCGGCCTGCTCAAAGGTAAGCTGGGGAATAACGGCCGCCTGAGGAGATAGTTTAGGATCGATGGTAAAAATTCCATCAACATCAGTCCAAATGTGTAATTCAGAGGCATCAAGAGCATTGCCAAAAATAGCGGCGGAGTAATCAGATCCACCTCTCCCAAGACTTGTAGGAGATCCATCAACTTCAGATGATCCAATAAAACCCTGGGTTAAAACAAGATAAGGGTTTTCTCTCATGTAAGAAGCGATCTTTTCTTTGATAAGACGAAAATTTGGAGATGCCTCTGTTTGATGATGAGAAGTAATCATAACTTCTCTAGCATCAAGCAACCTAATGTCTCTTTCTTGAAATTTATTTTTAAGGGCAGCAAAAAAAAGAAGAGAAGAGAGATACTCTCCTGCGCCAATGACATACGCTTCGTTGTTTTGATTTAAAAGAACGTTTGAAATAATATTATTTATTTCTGTTTGTGTAGAGTCTAAAACATTGAGCTGCTTTGCAAGATCCAAGTGGCGCTGAAGAACTTTATCAATAATTAATTTTTCTTTTGTTTTATAAAATGAAATAAGGTTGTTTGTTGTTCCTGAAGTAGCACTAAGGATCACCATTTTTACATCTGGATTTTTTTCTATTTTTTCAAGGCAGTTATTAATGGCCTCATAAGTGCCAACGCTTGTTCCGCCAAACTTTAATATGGTGAATGCCACAGTAAACTCTTTTTATTTTATCAGAGAAATTGAGATAACATAATTAGGCGTATTGAAGATTACTTGTTTAAGATAGTCAATTTTTTTCTTTTTAGCGATTTGGCAATTTAGCGGTGAAATTTACTGATAGCGTTAAACAGTTCTAAATAATTATTTTCCTTTGTGACGACAGCGTCAACATTTTCGTGAGAGGCCCCTTCTGGATGATCAAGAGGATTTTCAGGGTCGATTTTTTCATCTAAAATAAAGCAGCGAATAGTGGGAGGGATTTCTTGCTCCGCAACCATCGTTGGTCTTTTAATAAGCATGGCCAATTCAAAAGGCCCCATATCTTGTATCTCAGAGTGAATAACAGCAAAGTCATATTCATTTTTCTCTAAAATACTCAAGGATTGAAAAGCATCACCCGCCGTATCGGCAACAAAATTTCTCATCTTTAGGCGCGAGGCCAAGCTATTTCTGAGGGATGCAACAGGAGTGATGATAAGAATTCTGGGGACTTTTTCTTCTTTCTTTTTTTTATTGATTGTATTCATAGATAATAATTTACTGAAAAGTAAAAAAAAAAGTAGATCCTGCAGCAATTTCCCTCGTTAACTAAAAAATATTCACTATTTTTATAATGAATTTTGTATTGAAAAAAATGTAAAAAAGAATCATAACCGCTCCTCTCTATTCAGTGAATGAATCAACACAAGAAGAAAAAGAAAATAAGTAAAGACAGTTTATTGATATCTATATTTTTTACAAACATTTAATGAGGTGATTTATGTCTTCCGCGAACCAAGAATTTGGTAAGATCCGTTCTATCTTTTGGCCTATTTATAATTATGGGCTAAAAAAA
>CALDHR010000005.1 GCA_937898585.1 uncultured Oligoflexia bacterium | reverse complement strand
GGTGAAAAATGAAATATCTTTCTATTGATCTTGAATTAAAATCATATTCAGGCAGAGGGGATGCTCTTCAACTAAAGGGGCAAGATGTTTTTTTCTACGGCGCCCATAATATAGATGGCGTTAGATCTCTCGCTAAAAAACTCACACAAGAGTCCCATTCTCAAACTTATAAAACCTATCGCTACATAATAGGATTTTCTTCAAGAAAAGAAGAAGATATTTTGACGATGATTCAAATAACAGCTCAATTAATGCCTTCTCCTAAAGAATTAATTTTTTGCTCCTATCCTCATGAGCGTTCTTGGTGGCCAACGGCGGGAAGTGATCTTTTACTTGCAGATAGAACCATTCATCTGCTAGAAAAACTTAAAGAAAAAAACTTCCAATTTGATTACCGTTTTTGTCAGACGCCAGGGAATATTTTTGAAAGTAAACAAGAGTCTCCATTTAAAATTAAAACCGTTGTTTTTGGCTCATTCTTTTTTGTTGCTTATTGCAAGCAACTTCTTGCTGGCCAATCCTAAGGCCAAGACATTTAACTTTGCCGCAGGCGATATTGTCCAAGTAGTGGCAGATAAAAGTATTTACAAAGATAAAAAAGTTTTAGAGGTAGAAGGCAACGTTGTTATTGTTCATAAAAATGAAACGTTTTATGCTGATTCAGGAGTTATTGACCGCGAAGAAGGTTTCTTCTCTTTAAAGGGAAATGTTCGTGTCATTACCCCTGAAATGGTTATTTATGCCGAATCCCTTGAGCATAATTTTAAGACAAAAGTCATTAAGGCCACAACGGCCAGATTGTTCCAAAAAGATTACTCCGTTTGGGGAGAGCTTATTTCTAAGGTGAATGAAAATCAGTATGTGGCCTATAATTCAGAATATAGTACCTGTAGTGACTGTCCTGAGTCATGGTCTATTTTTGGAAGTGAAATCAATATTACACAAAATGAATATGTAACTATAAAACACGGCCTTATTCGCGCCAAAGAAGTTCCCGTCATTTATTTTCCCTTCTTCATTTTTCCTATAAAAAAAGATCGACAGACAGGTCTTCTTTTTCCAAAACTATCCCTTTCGTTTTCAGATGGATTCAAATATCGTCAACCTTTCTTTTGGGCCATTGGCGATCACAAAGATGCCACCATTACTCTCGAGTCAAATGCTGCACGAGGAATGCTAGGAGAATTTCAATACCGTCAGGCCATTGGAGAAAAAAAATGGCTTACTTTTAATCACTATCAGTCTGCTGATAAAATTTATCTTCCACAAAGAAAAGATGAATCATCTCCTTCAGGGGAAACTTATTATCGGCGATTTGGTCAATATGAACATCATTGGCAAGAAAGTAATTATCTTAATCACCACTTTATCTATACCCATGGAAGAGATTCTGATCTTTTAAGAGACGCTGAACACTTTACAAACAACAAAGTGAACGGAGGTGAATTTCTTTCAGGAGGTCATTTTTCCTATACCACAGACTACTTCAACTCAAGTTTAGAATACTATGATGTTCGCAACTCACTTACTCATCACCCATCCTATTACGACAATGCTTACGTCCAAAAAGGGCCTATTTTTTCTTTTTTTCCTAAACCATTTGTTTTAAATCAAGAAAAAGTCCCTTTGTTGAGTTCTCTTTATTTTTCCCCTTCATTGCGCTATGAACGATTTTTCCAGAAAAAGATCAACGAATCTCTTTATCCTCGCAACACAAAAAGGCTTAACCTTAACAATAAGCTCTCGGTTAATGTTTTTAACTACAGAGGACTTTCCCTAAAAAGTAGTATCAATCAAGATACTAACTATTATGATTTTCCTACCAGGAATCATCAAAAATTCTCTTTTTCACAATATTATTTGCAACAGGATTTATCATTTGAAATAGAAAAAATCTTCGGTGAATCATATATTGAAAGAATAAATACTCCCCCTGCAGAGGAAAATAAAGAAGATATAAAAGAGCAAAAACTACTAGGGTATATTCCTGACTTGAGCAATGCTAATCAAAAAAGTCTTGTTAGGCATGATTCATATAAACACTCTGTTTTGTTTAATATCAAGCATCTCTATGCAGGACCCGTTAGCTCATCTGGCGATAAATTCTTTGTTGAGAATTTTTATAAAGACGATGGACCTTTTGACTTATTAGATGTTCCGTATAGTCAACGCAATAAACTTAATAACATTGAATCAAAAAAACAAGTTCCTTATGATAATTCAATTGAGTTTCAAATAAATAATTCAATTGTGAATAAAAGATCAAAAGGGATAAACTATCCTCCCCACAATCTCGATAATTTCTTTTATACAAGAGTAGCATCTTTTAATATTTCTCAGGCATTTGAGCTCTTTGATGAAGAGAAAAAAAGAAAAAAAGAAATTGAACTAGGACGACCTTTAAAAGGATCGGATCATTTGGCCCGTTTTCATACCCAAACCTATTTCCCGCTTAGCATTTTTTCTTTTTCTATGGACCACTATTATTTTTGGAATGAGACAAAGCATTTATTTAGGGCCGGCGTTTCAGGACATTATGACCGTTTCACGCTTGGAATTGATTATAATTATAATTCTTTTTTTATCCCCTTTTCTGTTAAAGAGAGAAAAATTGAAGAAA
>CALDHR010000004.1 GCA_937898585.1 uncultured Oligoflexia bacterium | reverse complement strand
CTTCATGAGCAAACTGAGAAACAAGAGAGCCTATAATATCATCGGCCTCATAGCGTGGTCGTTGGATTTGAGGCAAGTGAAGTAAATTCAGCAGTTCGTAAATCAGTTCAAATTGAGGAATGAGATCATCTGGCGGGGCACTTCGATTCTCTTTATAGGCCGGATAAATTTCTTTGCGAAAGCCACCTTCTTTGGAATCAAGGGCCAAGACCATATGAGTGGGTTTTACCGTCTCCATTAACTTGAGCATCATGTTAAAGACGCCATAAACAGCATTTACAGGAATTCCTGTCGGAGTTGTTAGAGGTCGAATGGCATAATAGGCGCGAAAGATAAAGCTACTGAGATCGACTATAAGAAGTATTTTTTCATTATTTTTATTCATCCCCCCTATCTAACACTTTTAGGTGGTAGGTGAAAGCTTTGCTAATTTAGTTTTTTCACTAAAAGGGTCATTAGCGATAACTGTTGTATCGGCCATAATATCACCAAGCCGGTGACCTGATCCTAGCTTTAAGAGAAAGTAAAGTTCCATCCCCACCAGCAGGCCCAGCAAAATAAAAGCCATTAAAAAGCCCAGGAAGGGAACAAGTGTGTTGATAAGGGGAAGAGCAAAAGGCAGATTGCGGATGCAAGATTGTTTTAAACTACATGGCGTTGAATCTTTTAAGGAGACAACTTTAAGGCCCATCATCCTCTTGCCAATAGACTGTCCTTCTTGAAGATAGTCGGCCACAGCAAAATAGGCAATGGCACAAAAAGGGCCTAGCGGAAAAAGGAAAAAAGAGAGGGCCATACCAATAGTCAGATCAATCCCTTTGGCCATAAGGCGAGCATACCAGGCCGTCTTAAGAGACGAGCGCAAAATATACTGCCGAAAGCTCTCGTTTTTTGCTTGCTTAACCATTGTAATGCTCAGGATAAAGCACACGCTCGACACCTTCGATGAGAAGGTGAATGAGTTTTATGTGAATTTCCTGAATCCTCCCTGTTGAATGAGATGGAACCACTAAGGGAAAATCGCACTTCTCTTTAAGAGGTCCTCCCCCTTTCCCTAAAAGACCAATGACAAGGGCCCCTCGATCTTTTGCCGCATCTACTGCTTTGAGAACATTTTCTGATTGACCACTCGTGGAGATGGCCAAAAGCATATCCCCTGGGCGCAAAAAGGCAAAGGCCGTTCGAGAAAAAATATCGCTATAGCCAAAATCATTGGCCACGCAACTCATATGTCCTGGATCTGAGATGGCCATAGCGGGAAGAGGCTCTCTGTTTTTCCAATAACGTCCAGAGAGCTCCTCCGCAAAGTGCATGGCATCGCACATAGAACCGCCATTTCCACAGCTGAGAATTTTCCCACCCTCTTTAAAACAAGAGCTCATCTTTTCCATGGCCTCTTGGAGGGTTTTAAGAAAAGTTTCATCGCTGAGAACAACTTCTAATAGATCGCGTGCATCTGTTAAGTTTGCCTTAATAAAATCAGTAGAAGGAAGCGTGCTCATTAGGCCAACTCTTTGAGAGAAGTAAGAAGTTCTGCTTTTGATTGAACACCTACGAGCGTTTTCTTAGGCTCTCCGCCTTTAAAGAAAATCAAAGTAGGAATTCCGCGAATACCATATTTCATGGCCAACTCTCGTTGCTCATCAACATTTACTTTTACAACACGGGCGCCTTCTCCCATCTCTGCGGCCACTTCATCTAAAATAGGGGCCAGGCTGCGACAAGGGCCACACCACTCCGCCCAAAAGTCTACGAGGACAGGAGCGCTAGACTTTAAAATTTCATTTTCAAATACTTCTAAACTTACAACGGGACTAACTTCACTCATATATAACTCCTTAAAAAAGAATAAATAAAATCATCACTCTTGTGAAGCTATACCACAACTGGAATGATGACACAAAGCTACAAGATGGCAACTCTCGCAGTGATCTAAGTTAACTTTGTTTAAATTCTCTAGCTTTTTCCACTCAAAGGCCACTTTTTCCTTCAACTCAGAGAGAGAAAAAGTCCACTTTAGACTTCTTTTTTCATCTACAAGAAGTAAGACCAAGTGAATCACAGGATCTGGCATCCCATAAATACTTTCCTTTGGTAAGGCCCCAATGGCATAGCTGGCCAATTGAAAGAGATAACCTCCTAAAAGATTTGATCCTACTAGCCCCGTTTTGAAATCCATCACCACTAATTCATCTTTTGAGCGCAAAACAAGATCACTTCTCCCTGTCACCATTATTTTGCCAAGAGAAAATTTCATTGCGTATTCGGGTAGGACTTCTTGATCTTTACTTTTACGAAAAGAGTGAATTTCTTGCAAGGCAAAGAGAACTTCTTCTTTCCATTGAGGAGGCAGAGAAAAGTGCTCTTCTTTACTTTTAAGTACTTTTTCCATTAAATGGTGAAATTCATCTCCTCTCTGCTTGGAGCTCTCTCCTCTTTTTTCTCGCGGAAAAAACTCTTCAACTTCTTCTCCTAATTGACAAATAATAGACAAATAAAATTTGAAAGGACAGTCGGCCAACATAGAAAGATCTGTCACTGATAAATCTTTCATGGGGACAAGAGAAAATCCTTCACCTTTTTTTCTAAAAAGCTGATGGGGATAACGTTGGTAAAAAGAACTTTTAAAAGGCATTTCTCTCAAAGAATGATCTAATAAGACCTCTTTTTCGATGAAATGTTTTTGCCCCATGAGTGTTTCTTGAAAAGCTGAGATGTAGTGTGACCAACTAAGATCAGGGGGATTAAAACTTTTTTCCCCAAAATAAAGGTGCGCTACTAGCAATTTTTTTCTCGCCCGGCTACAGGCCACATAAAAAAGCCTCAGAGACTCACTACTCTCTTCCAAAGAAGAATAAATTTCATCGAGAAAATATCGACGAGAATAAAGATCTTTCCCACGTCCTTCTTTTTCTTTTTTGAATTTTCCTGCTTGAAAAGAAGTAGAGAAACTTTTTCGCTCGCTAAGAGTTCGCCCATTAGTATAAACGCCGGCCAAAATTACGGCATCAAACTCAAGTCCTTTAGAGGAATGGGCGCTCATGAGATGAAAAGTGGGAGAAGATCCCTCATAATTAAATTCAAAAGTATAAGTCTCTTCTTTGGCCATAGAGACTCTTCGCCAAAGATCTTCCACTCCCAAAAAAACTCTCTTGGGAGAGATCAAT
>CALDHR010000003.1 GCA_937898585.1 uncultured Oligoflexia bacterium | reverse complement strand
AATCTTGTTTTTGATTTTTAGAAGCAATATTTCTTTTTAAAAAAAACTCACTTAAATAAGAAAAAAGAGGAAGAGCGGAGGGTGTTGCTCCCGCTGAG
This sequence comes from uncultured Oligoflexia bacterium, assembly GCA_937898585.1. Classification (GTDB taxonomy): domain Bacteria; phylum Bdellovibrionota; class Bacteriovoracia; order Bacteriovoracales; family Bacteriovoracaceae; genus CALDHR01. The sequence continues at coordinate 20,526 of CALDHR010000003.1, read as the reverse complement.
GATTTTTTTAGTTTAAAACCTCGAAAAGATTCAAGGGCCTTTGGCCAATTTTCGAGAAAGAGATTTTCAGGAGCAGGAAGATAGACAGGATTTTGCAATCTTTCAGGTGAATCGAGATAAGAGAGGCGCTCCTCTTTTAATTTGGCGTAAAAATTCTCTTCTTCTGTTTTTAAATCATCAGAAAAGGCCAAGAGGAGAGGAGTCTTTTCATCCCAAAAGGAGAGAAGGGTCTCATTTTGTTGAAAAAAGAGAGGGGCAAAAAGAGGGTATTGGGGAAAGAGGATGCCTGATTCGAGATTGGAAAGGGTTTGCTGACGCCATTGCTGAAAAAATCGTTGCTGTGAAGCAGACGAAGGGAGGCGGTTGCGAAAAGTAGAGGCAAAGTTACTTTGGCGATGAGCAAAAACTTGAGAAGAAGGGAGAGGATGAATAAGAGAAAGCGGAGAATTTTTTATTGTTTTGTTGTTTTCTTCATCAATTAAGTAAATAGATTCAATGATTTCATCAAAGTAAGAAAGACGAACAGGCCCTTCATGGGCGTAGAAATCTAAAATCTCCCCCTTTAAGCAATAGTTGCCGGGAGAATCCACAATAGGTGCTTGAATATAACCATAGCGCTGCAATAAACTAATTAAATCTTGAGGGGAGAGAATATCTTCTACATGGATAGGGTGATAGTGTTCTTCAAAAAAAGAGACAGGGGGCGTCAGTAAAAAAAGATCCTCAAGTGTTGTAATAAGAGGGAAAGGCTGTTGCCCATTTTTTTTTTGTAAAAAAAGAGTGTAGAGAATTTGCAGGCGCTGTTGCAAGAGTCCTTCCGATGAGAGGATAGAAGAATAGAGTTTGTGATCATGTCCTGTATAGAGTCTAACGGGAGAAGCATTTTCTTGACTGTTCAATATTTGATAAAAGTCTTCAGCTAATTGACGCGTTTCAACGACGAGAAGGTATTCTTTTTTTTCTTGTATAAAGCAGTGCAGAAAAAAAGAGATGATTTGAGGTATTTCTAACATGGAAAAATCAAAAGGTTGTATTTTTGAAAGTTTAGAGTTACCTAAAAGAGATTTTATGGTGTTTATCATGGGAAAATCCAAGCTGTTGATTTACTATTTAAAGAGAAAAGTTCGATATAAAATATATTGTTTTAAAATTAAGGCCTATTGTATAAGATAAAACCGTAAAAATGTGTACGGATTACAAAAGTTAGGGTGGTTTATGGAAAATCCTCAGGTTCTTGCGGACTCTTCTCAAGGGCTGTCGGTTTTTATGCCGATTCTGATCCTCATGGTATTGGGGGTGGTGATTTTTTGGGGTGCTGTATTGGTGGCCGGACTGATCCGTCCCTCCAAACCCAGCAAACTCAAACAGACGGCCTATGAATGCGGCGAGCTTCCTGTGGGGCAGGCCTGGTCTCATTTCAATATTCGCTTTTACGTCACTGGACTTATCTTTATCATCTTTGACGTAGAATCGGCCCTCATGTTTCCAGCGGCCTCTGTCTTTAAAAAACTCAACAGCATTGGACTCGGTGGATTGGCCCTCATTGAAATTCTGCTCTTTGTGATGATTTTAGTGGCAGGAATTGCCTACTGTTGGAGTAAAGGCGATTTAGACTGGGTTAAAAGTTTGAGCAGCAAAGAGAAATAGGAAGCCGATATGACAGATAATATGCCTCAATTTTTTCAAGAGCTTTTTCATTTAGAGACCTCTGATTGCCTGACTTTTCTCTTTTATTTTATAGGTGCTTTTATTTTGGTGAATATCGCTTCTGTTATTGGAGGACTTGCTACCTACGCTGAGCGTAAAATCTCGGCCGATATGCAACTTCGCATTGGACCTAATCGCGTAGGCCCTTATGGTCTTTTGCAGTTTCTTGCTGACGGGGCCAAGATGCTCATGAAAGAAAATATTATGCCTCTTATGGCCGATAGATTTCTCTTTAATATTGCCCCCATGCTTTGTTTGGTGGGAATTTTTGCCACTTTAGCAGTGCTTCCTATTTCGGGAAATTTAACGCTGGCCCATTTAGATGTAGGCGTTTTTTATGTGGTGGCCATCTCTTCACTGGTAGGGCTGGGAATTTTTTTAGGTGGTTATGCCTCAAATTCCAAGTGGTCGCTTTTGGGAGGAATGCGCGGTGCCTCTCAGATCATCAGCTATGAGATTCCCGTTGTGATTTCTATTTTATCTATTGTTCTCCTCAGTGGAGGAACATCTTTTAAAACAATTGTCCACCATCAAGGGGGTCTTCCTCACGAGTGGTTTGTTCTCCATAATCCCTTTACCTTTATTGCTTTTATTGTCTATTTTATCGGCTCTCTTGCCGAGGCCAATCGTGCTCCTTTTGATTTACCTGAGGCCGAGTCAGAGTTAGTTTCTGGTTATCATACAGAGTATACGGGAATGAAATTTGCTTTTTTTGCCCTTGCTGAATATGTGGAAGTTTTTGTTTTGTGCGGCGTAGGGGCCACCCTCTTTTTAGGAGGCTTTAATGTTCCCTTTGGACTGGATACTTTTTTGAGTAAAACTCCTTTTCCTTTGCTGGCCGAAGTTGTTCAGCTAGGGGCCTTTTTTACTAAAACATTTGCTCTTTACTACCTTGTAATTGTTATTCGCTGGACACTTCCTCGCCTTCGCGTCGATCAGCTCATGAGTCTTTGCTGGAAATACTTAACCCCTATTGCTCTTTTTAATTTGATTGGAACGGCCATCTGGATGGTGTACTTTCACGACCAATCCATTGTAGAAATTATTAAGGCCGCTGGATCTCATGCTGGTGGTGGCCATTGAAAAAGAGAGAACATTTGAAAAGGTTGCTATCGTGAGTTTTTTAACGATTCTTTTTATTTTAAGTGCACTTCTTATGTTGGTGAGTTGTCTTGCTCTCTTGCTAACAAAAAACATCATGCATGCGTGTACTTTTCTTCTTGCGGCACTTTTAGGAGTAGCAGGACTTTATCTTACCCTTCATGCTGATACACTGGCCGTGACACAGGTCCTTGTCTATGTGGGAGGGGTGGTGATTTTAATGCTCTTTGCCGTAGTTCTCACGGGTGGTCAAGATCAAGAAAGTATCACAAAAGAAAAATTCCCTCATCTTGCCCCTTTGTTTGGCTCTAAATCTACCTTTTTGAAGGCCTTTTTAGTTTCCATGATTTTCTTTGTTGCGGCCGCTTCTTTGCTTCGCTTGGGAGAAAAAGAAATTGTTCATGTGGTGGCAGTGAACTATGCTCCTACCATACAGTCTTTAGGACAGTTGCTTATGACAGATTATTTATTTGCTTTTGAATTGGTTTCCGTTCTTCTTTTAGGGGCGCTTATTGGTGCGGCCCTTATTGCAAGACCAATGAAGAAGTAAAAAATAAAAAGGTAAAAGGTTGTTGTGATGGTTTCACTTAGTTCATTTTTATTTTTATCTTTTGTCCTTTTTTTAACAGGGCTTATGCTGGTTTTGGGGCGAAAGAGCATTATTTTTGTCCTCATTGGCCTTGAGCTTATTCTCAATGCGGCGGCCCTCAATTTTGTGGCCTATTCGCGTTTTGTGACAGAAAAACTTGATGGACATCTTTTTGCACTTTTTATTATTGTTATTGCTGCCGCAGAAGCGGCCGTTGCCTTGGCCTTGGCCATAAGATTTTATCAGTTAAAAGAAACAACTCACCTCGACGAACTCAGTGAATTAAAACATTGAGCTTCGTGAGGTAGTAGATTTTTGAGAATAGTTTTTCTATTCAAGGGTTAACTCATGGACTACTCTTTTTGGAATATTGCTCCCATCATCCTTTTTCCTTTGGGGGCCTTTGTCATTAACGCTTTTGTTGGGTGCAAGCTCTATCGGAAGGGTGATTTTATTAGTGTAGGGGCCATCTTTGCTTCTTTTCTCTATGCTCTTCGTATCTTTAAAGATGTTATTGTGGATCAGCACAGTAAAGACTTTTATGTTCATAAAGTTTTTACCTGGTTTGATTTAAGTGTAGGGGACTTTCCTTTCAAAATTGACATGGGATTTTATATTGATTCCATGACGGCCACCATGCTTCTTATGGTGACAGGTGTAGCAACACTTATTCACCTTTTTTCTACTTTCTATATGGCCGGAGATGCCAAATACGGTAAATTTTTTGTCTTTCTTTCTCTTTTTACTTCGGCGATGCTGGCCCTTGTCTTGTCAGATAATCTTCTTTCTATCTTCATTTTTTGGGAGCTGATGGGTTTTTGTTCTTACTCACTCATTGGTTTTTATGTGGAAAAAGAGGCCGCCGGCAATGCTTCTATTAAGGCCTTTATGACCACACGTGTAGGGGACGTGCTCTTTTTATTGGGGATTTTGGCCATCTATAATATTGTAGGAAGTATTTCTATTGTTGATATTTACTCTGCTTTGGCCATGGGAAGCTTTGAAGGACAAAGTGTTATTGGTGTTTCTGCTTTGACCTTTATCGCCGTCTGCCTTTTTGGCGGAACTATTGGTAAATCGGCGCAGTTTCCTCTTCAAGTCTGGCTTCCCGATGCCATGATGGGACCAACACCTTGCTCTGCTCTCATTCACGCTGCCACAATGGTGGCCGCAGGTGTCTACCTTTCTTTGCGTATGTATCCAGTTATGGTGGCCGGTGGAATTACAGATTTTATCGCTCTTATTGGTGTTATTACGGCCTTTGGTGCTGCGACGATTGCTTTGATACAAACAGATATAAAGGCGGTGCTGGCCTTTTCCACTATTTCACAGTTGGGTTATATGGTGATGGGTATTGGTGTTGGGGCCTACAATCCAAGTTTTATGCATCTTATCACTCATGCTGTTTTTAAGGCCTGTCTTTTCTTGGCGGCAGGATCAGTGATCCATTCACTTCACGATCATCACACCCATGGGCATGTTCAAGAAATGCCGCGAATGGGAGGGTTGCGAAAAAAGATGCCTTATACTTTTTTGGCCATGCTTTGCTGTACATTGGCCATTTCAGGGGTTCCTCTCTTTTCTGGTTTTGTCTCAAAAGATCGCATTTTGGGCGATGCTCTCTATTTTGGCATGGTTCATCCTCATAAATGGATGATGATTGTTCCTGTTTTGGGATTTATCACAGCAGGCCTTACGGCCTTTTATATGTTTCGTATGCTCTTTTTAACTTTCTTTGGCGCTCCGCGAGATGAAGAAGTTTATAATCATTGCCATAAAGAACATTTTTCTTTTACGCAAAACTTTCCTCTTCTCCTTTTATCTCTTTTCACTTTAGGCGTTGTCTATAGTGGCTCTCTTACAGGTTTGGGAAAAATTAATATTCCTGTTGTGGGAAAAGAGTGGTTTTCCACACTTATTACAATGCCAAAAGTCGAGGATTTTACGCAGCGTGAAAAAGTAAAGATGATGGATTCTCATCTTCCCGAAAAATTTGAGACTTCTCATTATCATGTTCATGAGGCAAGTGAAATGACTCATGAAGAGCACGTTTTGCATAAAGCGCACTCTATAGGCGCTATTACGTCTATTATCATTGCTTTTTTGGGTATTTTCTTTGCTTATCTTATGTACATATCAAAAGGGCTGAACCCTGCAAAATGGGAGAGTGCTTTTTCTTGTTGGAACAAGGCCTTAAAAGAGCGCTACTACTTTGACCACTTTTATGAAAAAATTCTTATTGGTAAAGGATTACATGGTTTTAATAATGCTTTAGCATGGTTTGATCTCAATGTTTATGATCGCTATGTCATTGATGGCTGGGAAATTATTGCGAAAAAAATCTATCTAGGTCTATCGTGGTTTGATATGAAGATTGTTGATGCTATTGTAGATCTAAGTGGTACCATTATTCGATTTTTTAATGTTACGTTGCGGACAATGCAGACAGGGCGCATTCAGTTTTATTTTGTCGTTTTATTTTTGGCCCTTTCTGGATACATGTTACTCACTCGAATTTAAAGAAAGTGTGACAATAAGGAGTTTTCTGTGCATCGCTTATTAGACTGGATTCTTTGGCTCCCCATGATTGGCGTGCTCGCTCTTTTGCTAACGCCAAAAGAGATGACGAGGGGGATTAAATATATTTCTCTCTTTTTTACGTTTTTGACGTTTCTTCTCACCCTCTGTCTCTATGGGCAGTTTGACACGTCTTTAGCAGGCATGCAGCCTCATCTAGAGATTAATCATCCATGGATTCCAAGTTTTAATATTTTTTATCATCTTGGAGTTGATGGCATCTCAACACCTATGATTATTTTAACAGGGCTTCTCTTTTTTCTCTGTGTACCTTGCTCATGGAAAATTGAAAAATCACCAAAGGGGTTTTTTGCTCTTTTGCTTATGTTAGAGACCACCGTCTTTGGTGTCTTTATGTCGCTAGACTTTTTTCTCTTTTATGTTTTTTGGGAAGTGATGCTTCTTCCAATGTTTTTCCTTATTGGCGTTTGGGGAGGAGAAAATAGAGAGTATGCCGCCATTAAGTTTTTTCTCTATACCTTTTTTGGCTCGGTTTTAATGCTAGTAGGGATGATTGCTCTTTATTACGCCAGTGGAAAAGATGTAGATTCGTTTAATCTTTTGGCCCTTCATGGAGGAAGATTTTCCAATCTTACCATTGATCTTTTTGGCAGTACCTTTGCCTTTGATAAATTATTTTTCTGGGCCCTCTTTATTGGTTTTGCCATTAAAGTGCCTGTCTTTCCTTTTCACACCTGGCTTCCCCACGCTCACGTTCAGGCGCCTACGGCCATCTCTGTTATTCTGGCGGGTGTTCTTCTTAAAATGGGAACGTATGGATTTTTGAGGATTTCTTTTCCCATTTTTCCTCAGGCCTCGGTGTATTTTGCGGAAACGATTGCTATTTTAGGTCTTATCAATGTGCTCTACGGTGCCTTTTGTGCTATGGCGCAAAAAGATATTAAACGTTTGGTGGCCTATTCTTCTGTCTCCCATATGGGTTTTGTGATGATGGGTCTTGCGGCCATGACGGTTCCCAGTATGAATGGTGCTGTTCTTCAAATGTTTAACCACGGAACATCGACGGCCATGATGTTTCTTCTTGTGGGTATTCTCTATGAGCGATCGCATCATCGCTGGATTGTAAAACCAGATGGGAGCAAAGGTTTTAGCGGGCTTGCCACGCATCTTCCCAAATACACCATCTTTTTTATTATTGGGATGTTTGCTTCTTTAGGACTTCCAGGGCTATCAGGTTTTATTTCAGAGGCCCTTATTTTTCTTGGAACTTTTCCTCGTTTTACAACTCTTACAACTCTTGCTGTCATCGGTCTTCTTATTGGGGCCGCTTATTTGCTGTGGATGTACAAGAGAATGTTTTTTGGTGAAGTTTCTTCTGATGTTAAAGAATACACCGATATGGATTGTAGAGAAATTCTCTACATGCTTCCCCTTGGTATTGCAGTTGTTGTCTTTGGGATTTTTCCTAACCCCATTTTGGACATCATGCGTGCCTCTGTGGGTAATTTAGTGCAGTTACTGGCACAACGTTAAATTTTAAAGGGGTTTTGTGCTGTGAAAGTGAACTATCTCGCAAACTTGGCCTACATTGTTCCTGAACTCATTGTTCTTCTGACAATGCTTTTGGTTCTTATTCTTGAGGCCACCTATAGTAAGCGAGAGACTTCTCGCTCTTATCCATTCGTGGCCACCGTCATTGGGCTTTTTTTTGCCCTCTACGCTTTGTTGCATCAAGGGCAATTAGAAGGGACGCTGATTTTTACTCAAGGACAAGTAAGCGACTCTTTTTCTATTATGATGAAGTTTATTCTCATCTTGGGAACTCTTGGGGCCAGTTATGTTGCCTGGTCTAGTAAAGAGCTCTACAACAACTTTCAAAGTGAGTTTCTTGTTCTTATTTTAGGGGGGCTTTTAGGAGGAATGACTCTGGTCTCCACGCAGCAGATGCTTAATTTATATGTGGCCATCGAGACACTTTCTATTCTTTCTTATATTTTAGCGGGATTAAAGAAAAGAGATTCACGTTCCATCGAAGCGGGTCTTAAATATGCTCTTTACGGAGGGGTCTCAGCGGGGGTCATGTTATTTGGTCTTTCTCATCTCTATGGACTTGTAGGAAGTTTATATTTTAGTGATATTGCAAAGGCCCTTCAGTATCTTCCTGTAAATGAGTTAACTCTGGCCATTATGGCCTTGCTCTTCTTTTTTGTGGGTCTTGCTTATAAGGCCTCTCTTGTTCCCTTCCATATGTGGTCACCTGATGTCTATGAGGGTTCTCCTTTTGCCGTCACTACCTTTTTTGCCATTGTACCTAAATTGGCGGCCCTAGGGATTTTGGCACGACTAAGTATTCAATTTTTCTCTTTTCCTGGACCTCTTGGAGAATTTTGGTTTTCCTTGCTACAGGTAATGAGTATTTTGACTATGACAGTGGGAAATATTACTGCGCTGGGACAAAAGTCAGTAAAGAGGATGTTGGCCTATTCGTCTATATCCCATGCGGGTTTTATGCTTTTAGCAGTGGTGAGTTCTAGGCAAGCGGATATCTCATCTCTCCTTTTTTATGGATTGGCCTATTTCTTTATGACAGTTCTTGCTTTTAGCGTTGTCTCTTTTGTCAGTGATGAATATGGCAATGATTCTTATGATCGTTTCAATGGTCTTATGAAGCATCATCCTTTTATGAGTATTTTGTTAGTCATTCTTATGTGCTCACTTGGAGGTCTTCCTCCTTTTTCAGGGTTTGTGGCAAAGTTTTTAGTGCTCTCTTCTCTTGTGAGTTCGGGGTTTTATCTTTTGGCCATTATAGGAGTTTTAAACTCTGTTATTTCTCTTTATTACTATTTGCGCCTTGTTCGGGTGATGGTTTTTTCTCCCAGCGAAGCACAAGAAGGACTAAAAAGTTTCAGTTGGGATAAGCAGCTTTATTCTTATCTTTTATTAGTTCCCGTGGTGTTTTTGGGAATTTTTTGGAACTCTTTTTACCACTGGTTTGTGCAAGGAACACTCTTTATTCAATAAAACGCTGTAAACTCCGATTCGCCTTATAGTTTTTAAAAATGACCATGAGGAGGAGAGTCTTGCATCGATTCAGAGTAAAACTGGCCGATGGTCGAGTTTTAGGCCCTTTTACATTATCGCAACTATCTCTATTGGCAGGTGACGCAAAAATTTCAATAGATGATTCTTATCAACTATTTCCCCATGGACCATGGCAAGAAGGACGTCTTTTTAAAGAGATTGAGGATGTCTTTGCTCATTTAGAGAAGACGTCTGTTTTTCAACTGCAAGAAGAGAGGAAAGAAGAGAGAAAAGAAGAGAGGAAAGAAGATCCTGTTAAAAATTTAGTAGAAAATCCAAAAGAAGCATCTGGTGATTCTTTGGAGAAAATCATTCTTAAGGTAGATGATCTTAGAGAATTTATTTTTGAAAAAAATGAGCAAAAGGAAGAGTATCAGGAAGGTGAAAAAAAAGAGAGTCCACCAACGAAGACAATTTCTTCCTCACAAAAGAATCAGAAAGATCAGGGCGAAAGTAAAAAACCTATTTCTTCTGGGGGAATTACTGATTTAGATTTTTTTACAGAAGAAGAAGAAGAGTATTTAGGGATTAGTGAAAAATATTTTAAAAATAAAAAGTTAGCGCAAGAAAAATTAGAAAATCAGAAAGAGGCCCTTGTAAAAATTGATGAGAATGCAAAGACGGCCATTTTAGATTTAGATAAAGTAAAAAAAGAGCTTCAGAGTGTTTATCAATTAGAAGAGTCGCCTCTTGCCTCAGTTCAAATAGAAGAAAAAGATTTGTCCGAAGAAGGGGAGATAAAAGCAGAAGAAAAAAAGAAGGTTAAGCGAAAAGGTCTAGGTCCTATTGCTATTGTGGCCATTTTAGTGATTGCTTATTTTTCTCTTTTTGATGAAGAAGGGCCTACAACGCCTCTAACAACAGTGCAGCTATATTATCCTGTTAGTAAAGAAACACTGGACCAAAAAAAGGCCATTGAATTTTACTTAAGGGGAAAAGAAAAGTTTTCTTTGCACAGCTATCCTTCTCTTATTGAGGCAGCAAATTTCTTTAGAGAGTCTGTTGAATTTTATCGTTATGATGAAAATATTGCCTCTCTTTTTTATACTTATACGGAGCTTATCAAGCATTATTTTCCTCATAATCAAGAGGGCTATGAAAAAAACATACAGGTGATTTTTAAAATTTTATCTGAGTTAGAATCAAAGAGTCTTACCGTTGAATTGGTAGCGATGGGGAAGGCCAATTTTTATGCTTATAATAAGAAGTATCATGCGGCCGTTAATATTCTCGAAAAGTTTATTCAAATAAATAAAAAGCTTTCAACTCATTTTATCGCTTTATTAATTGAAATTTTAGTGGATGCTAAAGAGTTTTCTAAGGCCCAAAAAATTATTGAAAAATATCCCAGTGATATAACAAAAATAAATGACTTTTACCTTCTCAAGTCTTTTGCTTATTTTTATTATAAAAACAATCAAGTAGAGATGAGTTTTAAAACTCTTCGCCATTTAAATTCTATTGTTCCTAATTCTCTTGCTGTTTTAACTCTTTTTTTGAAGGTTTTGATAAAAAGTCAAAATATTAGTGAGTTGAGAAAAATTACAACTATTATTGATTATCTTAAATCTGAGGGATCTTATTTGTACTATGCCTCTCTTCTTGAGGCGGAAGGAATTATTTTGGCGGCCAATGGAAAAATAGAAGAAGCAAGCAAGAAGTTTAAGCGCGCTTTTTCTATTAATGAATCTATTGATTTAAGAACAAGGCTTGCCTCTCTGTCTATTGGGGGAGGAAAAAATACAAAAGTTCTCATCGAAGAGAGTAAAATTTTAGAATATGAACTAAAAACAAAAGAGGCCATTTCACGGCGAGATTGGAAGAAGGCCTTTTCTTTGGCCATTGATGCCATTGATCTTTCACCGGCAAGTTTACGGGCCCGTTTAAATCTTGTGAGTTTGCAAAAAATTAAAGGAAATTTTAACGAGGCCATTACAACTCTAGAGGAGTTACAAAAAAAATATCCAGGGCAAAATGAAATTCAGTTTGAGCTCATTGATTCTCTTATTCTTTCTTATAAAACAAATTTGGCCTTAGCAGAGATTGGAAAAATTAATCGCCCAGCTGTTCTCTCTAGTTCAGAATATGCTTTTTATATGGGCAAAATTTTTTATTACGCCAAGAACTATCTTTTTGCCATTAAATGGTTACAAGATGCCATTAATAAGAATCCTTTTTTAGAAGAGGGTTATTACTTAATGTCTAAGATTTTTTTAACATATCAGAAATATGATAATGCCAAAATTTTATTAACAAAGGCCATCGATTTAGATCCGCTTAATTTAGATTATAAGCTATTTAACGCGAAACTTATTTATGAAGCTGATGGGGCCGATATGGCCATTGGGTATTTGCGAAAACTTATTGTGGATAATGAGCAGCTTAAAGAGATAAAAAAAACCGATATTCCTCGTATCTGGGGGGAGATGGCCATTTATTTTTATCGAAGCGGTCAATATAAACTCTTTGAAGAATATCGAAATCGATTTGAAGAATCAAGTTCTGATAGTTTGGAGCTTTATAATTTCTTAGTAGAGGCCTCTAAGTTAGCGCGAAAAAATGAAGATGTGATTAAGTATGCAGAAAAAATTATTGAAATAGATCCTAGTAACCTTGAAGCGAAGATGGGGTTAGGCGAGTATCTTTACAGTGAGGGAAAAGTAGAGAAGGCCTATGAAATTTTTAAAAGTGTTCAGGCCAACCTTGAGACTTATCCTAAGGTGCTCTATTTTCTCAGTAAAATTTCTCTTCAGCAAAACAAGCTCGATGAGGCCTTGGAATATGCCAAAAAAGAAGTTATGGCCAATCCTTCTCTTGAGTATGGATATTTGCTTTTAGGAGATATTTATTTAAGAAAAGAGCTCTCGCTTGATGCTGAAAACTCTTACAAAAAAGCACAAGAGAAAAATAGTGAATCAGTGGAGGCCCTTATTGGTCTTGCTAAAATTAAAGAGCAAAAAAATAACTTTGAGATGGCGCTGGATCTTTATCAAAAGGGAAGTAATATTGACCCAAGTAACGCTTCTTTGAAGAAGAAAATTGGGGATTCTTACCGGGCCTTAGGGCAGAGGTCTCTTGCCATTGAGGCCTATCAGCAGTATGTAGTATTGGCCCCTAATGCTCCTGATGTGGGGGAAGTGCGGCGAATTATGGATGAGCTGCGCTAAGAGAACAAATTACTTATTTGAATGAAGGTCAAAACATTATGCATCACCTCAAACATCTTGTGGAAAACTCTGATTTTTATAGAAAAAATCTTTCTTTGCGAAGTGAATCTTACGCGCAAATGGTAAAAAATATCGTCGGTATTGATGAGAAGAGAAAAAAAATACTCACAGAAGTAGAGCAAAAGCGCTCTTTAATGAATAAGACGTCAAAAGAAATTGGTGAGTTAAAGAAAAACAAAAAAGATGCTTCCTCTCTTATGGAAGAAGTAAGTCGTCTTAAGGCCGCTATTCAGCAGCTAGAGGAGAGACTTACAGGGTTTCAAGAAGAACAAAATGAATTGATGCTTCTTCTTCCCAATCTCGTTTCTTCCAAGACACCAAAAGGGGTCAGTGAAGACGAGAACATCGTCATTAAAAATGCAGGGCGTCCTCCAGAATTTTCTTTTGAGGCCAAAGATCATGTCACTCTTGGAGAAGATCTCAAGTTATTAAATTTAGAAGATGCGGCCAAGATTTCAGGGGCCAGGTTTTATTCTCTTAAGGGAGAGCTGGCGCGCCTTGAAAGGGCCCTTATTAACTTTATGCTGGATTCTCATCAAAGGCATGGTTTTACAGAGATGATTGTCCCTTACATGGTGCTAGAAAAGTGCATGTACGGAACAGGTCAGTTTCCCAAGCTCAAAGACGATGCCTTTAAAATTGAAGGTGAAGATCTTTATTTAGTTCCTACTTCAGAAGTTCCTCTTGTGGGGCTTTATAGCGATAAGATTTTAGGTGAGAGTGATCTGCCTCTTAAAATGTGTGCGTTTTCTCCTTGCTTTCGCAAAGAGGCCGGCTCTTATGGGCGTGATACGCGCGGGCTTGTTCGTCTGCATCAGTTTCACAAGGTAGAGCTTGTAGGCATCTGTCTTCCAGAGAAGGCAGAAGAGCTTTTTATGGAGATGCTTGAGCGCGCCAGCTCTATTCTCGAGGCCCTTGAATTGCCTTATCGTTTAATGGATCTTTGTTCAGGGGATATTGGTTTTCATTCTATGAGAACAATTGATCTGGAAGTGTATCTTCCTTCGCAAAAAAAATATCGTGAGATTTCTTCGGTTTCTCTTTGTGGTGATTTTCAGTCGAGACGGAGCAATTTGCGCCTTAAAACAGCGCAAGGAGAGATGGTTTACCCTTATACTCTCAATGGTTCAGGTTTGGCCGTAGGGCGAACGATGGTGGCCATTTTAGAGAATTACCAGCAAGAAGATGGGTCGGTGGTGATCCCCCAAGTGCTTCGCCCTTACATGGGTGGGTGTGAAGTGATGATGGTTGCGGAAAAAAAGTAAAAATAGCTTGTTCTGATTTTAAATTTGTCATATAACCAGCGTGTTTCGGAGGATTGGCCGAGTGGTTTAAGGCAGCAGTTTTGAAAACTGCCGTGGGTTTGCGCCCACCGAAGGTTCGAATCCTTTGTCCTCCGCCATACATTTCTTATTGTGCCCAGTTGGTGGAATTGGTAGACACGCTAGGCTTAGAACCTAGTGGAGCAATCTGTGGGGGTTCAAGTCCCTCACTGGGCACCATTCTTGTTTTTCAAACTTTTTACTGGCACTGAGTTTCAAGCTGATGAGATGCTGCATTTTTTAATTGTTCAAGTAATTCTCCAACTGAATTTTTCTTCAAGTCAACTTTTTTTCCAGTTTTATTGAACTTGTTAAGTGCTTCTTGAATGATGTGTCTTGCGTGAAGAAAATTGGCAAGTGTTTCGAAGAAATCCCTTTCTTCAGGGTAGTGTTCTTTTGCTTTCTTTAAAAATGATCTCATTTTTTTTGTATCAACTTTTAAAATCGCTTCGCTCTGCAGTTCAAAAAATTCAAGAGCCTCTTTAACTGATTTTTTATTTTTTTTGCTTACTTCAGAGAAAGAAGCAAGTTTTAGGGTGACAGCTTTCATTTGCGAGATTTCAGAAACCTCCTTAGGTAAATTAAATTCTCTTTGAAGCAGAAAAAATATTTTAGGATTCTTAATTGTATCAGACTCACTGTCGGCCTGTTCTTGGAAAAGATTTGCAGCATCATTTTTCCCTTGAAATCTTTGTAGTTCGGCGTGGTTAAGATAAAATTTTTTATCTAGGTTTGCGACAGTTGCTTCTTCTTTAAAATCTTCTTCTTCTTGAAATTCAACAAGAAAATTAAATATTTTAGTTTGCTGCTCTAAAGAGCTTGTTTTTGGATCATTTAGTCTTAAAAGAGCATCTACTTGAGATGGTAATTTCTCGTTAGCTTCTTTCATTTTAGCAATACTATCTTCCAGACGTTGATGGTCAGTATTAATATGAGGTTGAGAATGTTTTTTATCGTACTCGCGTTTGGATTTTAAGAGCTCCTTTTTCCATTCATCGTAGTCAAAGTCGTCATCTTTATAACCAATTATTTTTTTTGCTTTTTTTAACTCTTTCACAGAATCGGCAAGATTTTTCTTGGTCCCTAAAGAGAGTTTATTAAATTCATGGATAGCAGCAATAAGTTCTGGTGTGTATTCAATATGATAACCAGGATTTTGTTCTGCCGAAGGTATGTAATTGAACCCACTTGGGTATGATTTAAGATTCTTTTCATTGCGAAGATCTTTAATCCTTTCTCTTTGGGCCTTTTCTTTGGCCATCCTTTCCTGCAGCAAAATCACCGCGTTAGATTTTTCTGTGGCCTTTATGAGAAGAGAAAGAAAGAAAGAAAGAAGGAAAGTTTTACTCATTAAAAAACCTTTGATAAAATGAGATCCTTTTTTCTTTTCGGATGAAAGGAAAAAAACTTAAATTTTTCTTTATTAAGAATAAAATACGCTCTTCTTTTATTTTCTTGGCCAAGAACAGCTTCTTTTTTTATCTTTTAGTTTCATTGAAACAAAAGGCGATTTGTATGAAAAAGTTTTTTTTAGCGATGGTGTTGTTCTCTAGTACGGCGATTCTTGCTTCTCCTTTTCTCTTTGTCAGCTTTTCTCCTACAGACAAATCAACGCTTATCAGTGCCGTGCGAGAAAAATGTTATTCGCGAGGAAGTAGAGGGCTTAAGTGGTATGAAATTTCAAATTGCTCTTATGCTGGTTGCACGCAAGTCGTCTACGATTGCTACTAAGGGTCTAGTTATAGGCCTCTAAAGTGCGAAGAGGCCTTTTCATTTTTTCAAGAGATTGCAAGAGAGGAAATTGTTTCAATTTTTTATATTCTTTTGATGCAAGAATAAAATAAGTACCTTGAGCAACGGGAGGGTTTTCTAAGGCCAAGCGATAGGCCAAAGAGGCCGATTTTATCTCATAACAACGAAGATTCTTTTTTATTTTTAATTCTTTTATCTCATGGGCCACCATAAGACTTTTCATAAAATAATCATGAAAAGTGTTTTGCTCTTGATGTTTAGAGAGACGAGAGGGCAATTCTTTGAGAAGATTTTTATCCCCTGTTATAAGAAGAGGGGCCAGGCAGCCGCGCCCTTCAAGTTCATTAAACTGAGAAATCTCTTTTTTTGTTAAAAGATCTACATTACTTCCTATGGCCCAAGGGCCGTGAAAGAGGTGATGTGTTGCTTTGAGGGGAAGTTTGTTTTTTCCATAAGAGCGAACATGAAAAAATTCTTGAGGAATAATAGAGATAACTTTTTGTTTTAATTTTTTTTGTAAGAGATTTTTGGTTTTAACGAGATCTTTTGAAACATAAAAGGTGGGTGTCCATTTGGCCACAGAACAAAGTTGTAATTCTTGAAGAAATAAGTGAGGCGTATTGGAGGGTAAAATAATGAGAGGCGATTCTTTAGGCCAGTTTTTTCCATACTCAAGATTGAGAAATTCTTTGGCATAATCATCGGACCATATTTTTTCTTGGGTATTGAAAAAATCAGTGAGCTCTTGAAGAGAAAAAGAAAAATCATCTTGAATGTCTTTTACATAAAAAGACCATTTTTGTAATTTCATCGCAAGCTACATCCTTTAAGGGCACTGTTTTGCATCCTTCCTTCTAGCGTAAATTCTCGTTTATTTAGAATATGACCAACATCACTTGTGAGCATAAAAGCACAGGAGTCGATATTGCAAAGATCAATAAAAGCGAGGTTGTTGCTGTTTTTCATTTGAAAACAGCGAAGAGTAGGGATGGTTCTTTTGATACGCTTAGAAGAGTTAAATTCAAACGTGATATCATAGGCCTGGGAAAAAAGCTCTGTCATGCCGTATTCGCCTCGAATAGAGGAGATGTCTATGTCATAAAAAGAACATAGCCTTCGATAGAGTTCTTCTTGATTATAAGGAGAGAGAAAATTTTTAAAACCACCTGTATCAAAGAGAGTATCAATATGATGTTGAATTTTTTTCTTTTGCAAAAGAAGCTCACAATGATTTTTTGATGTACCCACCAGTATTTTTTTTTCACCTTTGATCTCTTCAAGGTGTTCCATCATGCGAAATAAACTCCAGTTCGGTCGAAATTCCAGAAGATTGATGATGGCGTGTGAAGGAAAAACTTGAGGGAAATAGCGCCGTAGTTGTTCTTTATATAAAACATCATCCATGAAAAAATGGCGCGAAGGTTTTCCCGAGCTTGTTGAAGAGGAGGCAAAAAAATGATCTCCCTCTCCTAGATGAACGTATTTAAGAGCATCCATGGGGAAAGGAAAAATATCGCTTGTTTTTTTAGGAGAAAGTGGTGACCAGAATTTTTTTAGCAGCGTGTTTTTTCTTTTTTGATAATGAAAAATCTTTAAGGCCAAATCATCAAACCAGCTTTCATCTACTTCTTCATAAAAAGAATGAGCATGGATAAAAGAGAGAACTTCAAGAATTAAATTATCGCGCGTCATGGAGTTTTAGCTTTTTAAAAGTTTCAAAGAAAAAATCATGCTCTTTAGGTGTCGTTGTAAGAGGAGGATAATATCCTAAGTATTTTAAATCAACATCAGCAGGCAGGATAACAATTTGCTCTTTAAAAAGTTTTTTCATTGCTTCAAGGGCATTGGGGACAGGAATGCGATAAAAGAATCCTTTTCCTTCGCCGTTTACATCTTTCATTTTACGGGCGAGGTATTGTTGATTTTCTTGAAGATTCTTTTGAGTGAATTGTTCATACTCAGAGAGTGTGGCCAAAGCGGCCCTAATAGAGAGTCCATGGCCCGTAAAGGTTCCTGTGTGAAGGGCCTCTCCTTCGTTGAGTGGCCATAAATCCATCAGCTCTTTTGTGCCTAGGACGACGGAGAGAGGAAGACCATTACTGAGGGCCTTTCCTATGAGTAAAAGGTCGCAGTTGACGGTGGTGCCGCGAAGATCTCCTGTGCGGTAGAGGCCACAAAAGATCTCATCAAAGATGAGAGGGATCTGTTGCTTATGGGTCAATTCTCGCAAAAATTCCAGGGCCCCCTCAAAGGGGTAGATGACGCCTCCTCGTCCTAAGACGGGTTCAATAATGACAGCATCGATGGCGTTTTTTTGCATTTTTTTAAAAAAAGAGAGGAAGGCCTCTTTGTTTTCAGGAGAAGGATAAGGGGCCACGATGCTTTTATAAGGGGTGCTAAAAAGATTAAATCCTGGATAATTTGTGACGCTGAGGGCACCAAATCCAAGGCCATGGTAAGAGTTTTCAAAAGAGAGAAAAGTGGGGTTCTTTTTTTTAAGCTCGATGGTTTTGAGGGCAAATTCAACAGCATCAGTTCCCGTGATGCAAAGTTGTGCTTTATCCATCTCAAAGAGATGGCAGAGTTTTTCTAGTAAGACGGCCTTTTGAGAAGTGGGATAGACATCACCCATAGCGTGGATAAGTTCATCTTTCTGCTGATAAAGAAGATCTCTGAGGTAAGAGGGGTTGTGACCTAAATTAGCGACACTAAAAAAAGAAGTGGCGTCAAAATATTTTTTGTTTTTATTTTCACTCCAAATGAAGCTACCCTTTCCATAGTCAAAAGTAGCAAAGTCACCCCCTAGAGGAGTTCCCTGTGGGCATTCAAATTTTTGGAGTAATGTTTTTGTATCGCTTTTCATAGGGGGGTTAACTCATAGAGATAAAAAAGTTGCAACTCTTTTGATTCTATACTACTTTGCCTGTCATGTATGGCCTTGGAGACGTGGGTGAGCGGCTGAAACCAGTTCCTTGCTAAGGAACCGAACCCTCACGGGTTCCCTGAGTTCGAATCTCAGCGTCTCCGCCATTCTTTTTTTATCCCCTTATATTATCCCAATATTTATTGAATCTTTCCTTGGAATCTCTTGTGGTTTAGGGACAGGCACTTTGGCCGGAGTAGGTCTTGGAATTTCTGGTGTCTCAGGAGGGCCGGGGATCTTTCGAGGTGCGCTAGGCGGGCGCGGTGAAGGAGGAGGAGTGTGCTCAGGGTGTTGTGGTTTATTGGGAATAATTTTTGGTTCGCTGTTTTTATTTTTCATCATATTTCCTTTTGAAGATTTTCTTTTCTTTGTCTTCCTCTTTCAATTCCAAAACCAAGTGTTCTTATGGGAAAGGGAATTGTGATTTGATTCTCATCGTATTTTTTCTTAATACTCATAATGGCCTTTTTTACGACTGAGTTTTTTTAATATGAGCATAGTTTAAAAATCCTACAAAAAAACTACCACCGAGTAGATTTCCTAAAATGGAGCTTGCTAAAGATATGGCAGACTCTTTGTAAAGGGGCCGACTAGAATGGAGGAGGCCACTAAATATCTCGGCTGAACCTGCTATAGAGTGGTGCAGGCCACCAAATCCAATGATAAAAGTGACAATGAAAATACAGAGAATTTGACTACTGGTAGGAGGGGTTGCCAAAACTAACCACCCCCCTTGGGCCATAAGCCAGCCGGCCAAGACGGCGCTAATAAAAATTTCTTTAAAGGAAAATTGTGTGAGGTGATGAGCAATATCAACAATGCCTTGTTGGGCCGAAATGACAGGGTCTGCAAAAAAAAGAAGAATAGAGCTTAGAAGTGTTCCCACAAGATTACCAATGAGCACGACAGTCCAAAGTGTGAAAAGTGACTTCAACTTTGCTTTTTTATCAAGGACAGGATAGACGGCCATCGCTGTATGTTCAGTAAATAGCTGTGTTCCGCTCATAAGGCATATAATAAAACCCAGTGGATAGACGAAGGCCACCGCTAATCTATTTAGCATGAAATTTTCTGCGGCCGGAAAGAGTTGGGAAATGAGGGCCACACACATTCCTGCAAAACCTAAAATAAGACCTGCTGAAATAGCGGAAAGAAAAAGAGAAAAAAGAGGTCGATCGTGTTGTTCAAGTCCTGCTTCGATGGCCTTTTCTAAAATATCATCAGGATGCCTGAAGGCCTCGTCTGTTCTTTTTAAAATAACAGGAGTGTAATCTTTGTTTTCTTGTTTTCTTTCAAGGGCCCTATTTGTCAGAGAGTCGTCTTCAGTAAATATTTTTCTGTCACTAGGATTTATCATCTTTTTTTTGTTATTCATTTATTCATCCTCGTTTATTTTTACTCAGGTAGAGATGCTAACAAAAAAATATTTTTTAATTAAGAGGACTAGTCTGAAGGGGGACGACAGACTGCGATGATATCGGTGCGATGATCAACGGCGTATACTTTTTTGGGAATATTGAGATCATGAACCGTCAATTTATCACCAATTTTGAGGTTTGAAATATCTGCCTCTATTTTTTTAGGAATAGAACGAGGTTTTCCATTTACGGTAACACTGTCTTTTATAGTAAGAAGGACACCTCCCTTCTTTACTCCAAAAGGAGTGCCATTTAATTGAATAGGAATTTCTACTTTGCCCTCTGCTCCTTGAGGGATTTGGACTAAGGAAAAATGAAGTAGTTCATGGGAAACAGGATCTTTTTGAATATTTTCAAATTTAACAAAGAGAGATTTATCGCAATGATTGACTTGATAAATTTCGCCCGGTTGTTCTGTCGCTTTTTTTATCTCTCTTAGTGTTGCTTTAATTGGTTCCGTGTTGATTGTTGGACCATAGATTACTCCAGGAATAATTTTTTGATTTCTTAACTCATGAGATTTACTATCTAAGATTCTATTTTCTATTTTTATTTTATTCATAGTGATCCTCTTTTTTATCATTATTTTACTAAAGACTAAGTGATAAAATTATTAAGTCACAAAGATGTTTCTTCTTTTTTAAATCTCTCTTTAGCACTGTCATAAGCAGAGCGGAGATCTTCCCATGCCATTTGGACACCTACCTGCACATCTTGATAGGCACTATCAGTTGTCTCTTTAATGTTTTTTATCTTCTCTTCTAAATTTGAGCGTCTTGCTTTTAAATCATTGATAATAACTGTAACCTCTGAATTAATTTCTCCAGGAAGTTTTTCGGCCTTTTTCTGAAAATCATCTATGTCATGA
>CALDHR010000002.1 GCA_937898585.1 uncultured Oligoflexia bacterium | reverse complement strand
GATTCATTTGATTTTTTAATTCAGCAATTTCATTTTTACCTTTCTTTATGGCCTCTTCAAAGTAAGGGCCATCACGCATTCCCGAAAGAACGCCGCACTCAGTATAAAAGTAAAATGTCTCTCCCGACGTCAATTCAATAAAAAAACTATCAATATAACGCCTCTCCATTTCCTCAAGCTCTGTGCAAGTCCCCTCTCGGCGAAAGGCCTGTTTAATTATTTTATCCATTTCGGGAGCAGAAAAAAAATGAGGAGGAAGAGGATTGATGGGAGCTTCGTCAAAAACAAGATGAGGAAAATCTAAACAGGAAATATCTTTTTTCTTTCGGCAAAAAAAACACTTCCAGTCTCTGACATTCTTCTGTCTAAAAGAAACCTCCCAAGCAGTCTTTTCTTCTATTTTCCACCACCGAGGGATAAATATTGCGAGAGGGCCCAAAGAAATTCTTGAGGAATCCTCTAAAAAGTGGCGAAATTCATTTTTAACAGCATAGGCAAGGTAAACAAGAAAAAGAAGAGAGCTGCCAAGAATAATCCAACTACTCATTTTCTTTTGCTATTTATTGTGAACGAGGACTTTGCTTTCAGTACGAAACAAGACATTAATTTTATCATCTTCCATCAATGACTCCACTAATCCAATACCAAAAGAAGAGTGATCCACAACATCGCTCTGCTTGAAAAGTGTACGGACACTATATTTAATAGGAGTTTTCTCTGACACAAGACGAGTCCAACGCTCGAGATTCATCTGAACGCTTTCTTCTTTCTTTAACTTGCGAGCAGAAGTCGTTCCCTTGCTCTTGCGCGCTGTTTTCGCTTTTTTCACACTGGCCTTTTTGGCGACCTTGTGGCGATGTTCAGCTTTGCATGTTTTACAAATCACCTTTGCTGGCAGAGAGTCTGGTCCCAGAGATACTAAAATATGGGCCAAGCTCAGTTGACAGCGACTGCAAAAAGAGATGATATCACCGCCAACTTTAATGGATTCAGTCATTTTTTTACCTTCTATTACTGCTTAGTGCAGAACTCTACTTATACCTCTAATGACAAGGATTGACAAATAGATGAAAACTATTGAAAAACTCCTCGAAGAAGCTCAAAGACTCCCTGAGCTCTCTGGTTGTTACTTGATGAAAAATCACCAAGAGAAAATCATTTATATTGGTAAGGCCAAAAATTTAAAAAATAGAGTTTCTAGTTATTTCAATCAAAGTACTAAAGAAAATAAGACGATGCATCTCGTCTCTCACATTCAATCTTTTGAATTTATCCTCACTCAAAATGAAAGCGAGGCCTATCTTCTTGAGAATACCCTTATAAAAAAACACCTCCCTAAATATAATATTCGTCTCAAAGACGACAGCTCTTATCCTTATGCTGTCATTGATTGCGACAATGATTTTCCTCGACTTCTCTTTATGAGACGACCATCCCGCCATAAGCATCGCCTTGTTTTTGGGCCTTATACTCAGCAAGATAATATTGGAGAAGTCATCGACTATCTCAATAAAATTTTAGAACTCCGTCAATGCACCTTGAGAGAATTTAAACAAAGAAAAACGGCCTGTCTCTTACATCAAATACAGCAATGCTCTGCTCCCTGTGTTGATCTTATCGAGGTTAATTCCTACGAAGAAAAAATCAAGAAGGTTAAATCAATTCTTCTCAAGAAAGGTAAAAATGAAATTGCTGAATTAAAAAATCAAATGAATCTTATGGCCGATAAAGAAGAGTTTGAAAGGGCCGCTTTTTTTCGCGATGCCATTGAAGTCCTTGAAGGATTTACTCAAAGAGATGAACAACAATTTGCCGAAATATCTTCTCTAACCCTTAAAGGAAGTATTGACCTTGTCCACTATAACGAATCTGATAAGGCCGTCGACTTTGCTCTCTATCATCTACAAGATGGAAAGCTCGTTGGTCAGTATGGCAACTATTTTTCAAAAAAAACTTTTTACGGTGAAAAAGAAATCGAAGAGCAAGTTATCTCTCTTTTGCTAGAGTACTATCTCTATCAAAAAAACAGTGCTCCTGACATACTCCTTTCTCCTTTTCATCCCGAGAGACAAAAGAATCTCCTGAATGTCCTCTCTCATCACTTTCACATGACAATACAAAAACAAAGCAAACATAAAACTCTACAAAAAATGCTTCTCTTCGTAAAAGATGTGGCCAAAGAAAATCAAGATTATCGTTTTCGTATGCGCGGACAACATGGCCCTGAAGAAGCTCTTTTTGAGCTCCAAACCCTTATCAACCTTTCAGAGATTCCCCTTCTTATTGACTGCCTTGATACGGCCGTCCTCCAAGGTGACTCTCCCACAGGAAGTGCTGTTCGTTTTAAAAATGGCCTTCCTCAAAAAGAAGAATACCGCTTTTTTAATTTAGAGAGTCCTGAGAAAAAAAATAATGACTTTGACTTTATAAAGCAGGCCTTAGAAAAAAGTATTGCACTTGCCAACTTTCCTGATCTTTATGTCGTTGATGGAGGAAAAGGGCAAGTCTCTGTTGCACAGCAAGTACTTCAGGAAAATAATCTCAACATTCCTGTTATTGGCATCGCTAAAGAAAAAAATGCTCCTGAAAAAGGAGAAAGACTTATTATTCCTGGAGCAAAAGGAAGTTATCCTCTTCGCAAAGGAAGTGCTCTCTATCGCCTCCTCACTCAGATGCGCAACGAAGCACACCGATTTTGCCGCGTTTTACATCATAAAAGAGAAAAAAAACGATTCTTTAGTTGATAAAGAAAAGAAATTTTTTACGTGTATACCCGCATTCAAGACATCTCGCATTTTCTTGAATAATAAGACTGCGATAGTCTGGAAGATGCCCAAAGACCATTTTTGCCTTGCATACCTCACAATCTTCAATTTTCTCTAGTATTCTGTCTTTTAAACTGTAAAAAACTATGTCTTTCGTACAGTTCTCATCACTACTATCCATTGGGCAGGACCTCCAGATGTTTGATTCCACCTGCCTCTCGACGAAAGAAAGAAAAGGCCTAAATCCTGTCTAATATAGCTGCTTTATAAAGGTCAATTTTTCCTGTAAGAGAGAAAAATAAACTTTAACTAACCTTCCTCTCTTAAAAAGAATTTCTATGAGTAAAACATATTTAGAGTCTATTTTTGATTTATCCCATGAGCACCCTTGGACGAAAAATATTCTCGCCCAAAGAAAAGAAACACACGACCTTCAGTGGATTAAAGAGGCCAAAGAGAGAGAAGACGAGAGAGAAAAAAAAGAGATATTAGAAGAAAATAAAATATACGAAGGACGACAGCAAATAGAAATCCTCAACACGGAAATTCAAAATTGCAATAAATGTTTCCAAGAGAAAAGTAACTTCCCCGCTGTTTTTACTCCCTACACAATGCCTCAGATAAAACATCCTTTTATTCTCTTTATTTCTGATTACCCAAAAGAAGAAGAAGAGTTTAAAAGCAAAAAACCTCTTAGTGGCGAAAGAGAGATGATCTTAAAAAAAATGGTGAAGGCCATGAATTTAGAAGAAGACCAATACCACCACCTCTTTTCCTTTCAATGTCCTTGCCCTAATGAAAAAGTAAAAATTGATTTTGCCAGTCAGTGCCGAGACTTTCTTCTGCGCTGGATTTTTCTCCTGAAACCTTCTGTTATTATCACTTTTGGCTCTTATGCAACGGAGAATTTAAGGCAAAAAAAAGAAAGACTTGCTTCTATTCATGGTGAATTTCTTGAAGAAAAGCTTCGCTACAAAAAAGAAGAAATGAAAGTCACCATTGTTCCCATCTTTTCCCTTGACTATCTTCAAGTTAACCCAAATATGAAACGAACGGCCTGGGAGGATTTAAAGAAAGTTATTAATCATGATTTTAAAGCTTGAATTTATTTTGACATAGGCCAAAATAAAAAGAGACGGACTCGATAGTTTATTCCAGGAAGGAAAATGCTTATCTATTTCACTCTCTTAATCTTATTTTTTCCTTTCTTTTTTGCTAGTGCTTCACTCCCTTCGTCTCCTGTTCTCAATGTAAAAATAGCTGACAAACTTAAAGTAGTAGACATTACAGGTATTGATTTAGAGCGAAAAATTTTCTTTCCTGAAGAAAAAGAGAGAGTACATAGTGGAAGAAAAACGCTTCGCTTTAATTGCCATAGTCATAAAAATCTTTCCCTGGATGGATCATTGCTGGTGGCCTCTATCAATTCCCCCACTCAAGTTCTTACGTGGAATAAGAATCTCTATCGAGGAGATTTTAATCTTGCTGTAGAAAAAAATAAAAAAGGTTGCTCTCTTATCCACCGCGTCTCCTTGGAAAATTATATTAGCTCTCTTTTGGCCAAAGAAATGAATGCCGTCTGGCCTATTGAATCTCTCAAGGCCCAGGCCATTGCCGCAAGAACTTACGCTGTCATTAAAATGAGGGAAAATGAATCTAGCGAAAAACCCTATCATCTTTTAAATTCTGAAATTCATCAAGTAACGGGGCATCTTCTCGATGAAACACTGCGAACCGTAAAAGCTGCAAGAGAAACTCAAGGTGAAGTTCTCGTCCTTAAAAAAAACCAACAACTTGCTCCTGTATTCTACTCTGCAAAATGTGGAGGAAAAACTCATCTGGCCGAAAATATTTGGGGGAATCGTGTCCCCGGTCAAGCATCTGTTATTTGTCCTTATTGCCATAATCACGGTAAGAAAAAATGGGAGAGTAAAGTTAGCATCAATGAAGTAAGAAGAATCATAAAAAAAACCACCGAACCAAATCTCACTAACATTGTCTTTCCCCCTGATAATCTCACAAGTGAAGATCTCTATTATTATAGTAAGGGGGAGTTAAAACACATCAAGAAATCATCCCTTCGGCGCCATCTAGGCCGCAAAAAAATTGTTTCAAATAATTTTTCTATTATCGCAACAGATAAAAAGAATATTACTCTCCAGGGAAGTGGACTTGGTCATGGAGTAGGTCTTTGTCAATTAGGTGCTTTGGAGATGGCCAAAAGGGGAATAAAGGCAGAGGAGATTTTAAGTTTTTATTTCCCTCTCCACGAAATAAAAAAAATTTACTGACAAAGGAAACAAAAAGAAAATGAAAATAATCATTTTTTATCTTTTCTCTCTCCTCCTAACGATAGAAGGAAGGGCCGCCATTATACTACTTGATCCAGGTCATGGAGGAGAAGATGTTGGGGCAACAAACAAAATGAAGGATGGGAGTCTTCTACGAGAAAAAGACCTCGTTTTAGAGCTGGCCAAAGAAATTAAACACCAACTTTCTTTTTATCAGCACCAAGTCTATCTTACGAGAAATAGAGATGAGTTTATTAAACTCGATGAACGGGCCCTTATGGCCGACAAGTTAAATGCCGATATTTATATCTCTATTCATCTTAACTCTTCTCCTAAAAAAAGCTCGCGGGGTCATGAAATTTATTATGCTAACTCTCAAAGCAATAAGGCCATTTCTCACTTAGAGAGTTTGGAGAATATGCAATTTGGTGAGCACGATAAAGAAATTGATATGGTCATTGCCGATATTATTTTGCAAAAAACGGCACCTTATTCAAAAAGATTGGCCGCCTTTGTTGACGCAGAACTCAACCTCAAAGAAAATAAAAAGCGAGGTCCTCTAAAAGGACTCCTCAACCGTGGAATAAAATCTGCTCTTTTTTATGTTTTACTCCTCTCTAAGAGACCGGCCATTCTTCTTGAAGTGGCCTTTTTAAGTAACAAAAACGATCAAAAAAAGATCCTCCAAAAAAGCTTTCAAAAAGAGTACGCCCAAAAAGTAGCTAGCGGCATTCACAAGTATCTTTTAAGTGAAGAGGAAAGCTTAATTGCTTCGCGTCAAAAATAAACTTAGAATAGAAAAGTAAGAAACTTTAGTCTATAGTAATGAACAATTTAATTATTTAACAACAAAGACAAAGGAAAAAAAATGAAGTCTGCTTTCAAGTATTTGGCCATTATGGCCCTCCTCGCCTCATGCGCTGGTGATGATAAAAAAGTTGAAGAACAAGTGGCCCGTATTCTAGAAAATAATCCTGAAATTATCATTAAGGCCCTTGAGAAAAAACCTTATGAATTCATGGAGAGCCTGCAAAAAATTGCTAAAAGTGCTCAATCACAAATGGCCCAAAGAAGAGCAGAAGAAGAAAAAAAAGAACTTGAAGAGTCTTTTGATAATCCTAAAGTCCCTAGCATCACTGACAATGACAATATTCGCGGTGATAAAAATGCCCCCATCACACTGGTGGAATTCTCTGATTTTGAATGTCCTTTTTGTTCAAGAGGCTACGACTCCGTTGTAAAATTAATGGAAAAATATGAAGGAAAGATCAAGTTCGTCTATAAACACCTTCCTCTTGAATTTCATCCTAATGCCATGACTGCTGCCATGTATATGGAGGCCCTTAAAATACAATCAATGGATAAAGGATGGAAGTTTCACGACACGCTCTTTAAAAATCAAAGCAAAGTAAAAAATGGTGAAAACTATTTCAAAAGTGTTGCCAAAGACATAGGAGCAGATATGAAAAAACTTCAGGCAGATCTAAAATCTGAAAAAATTAAAAATAAAATTCAGGCCGATATGCAAGAAGCACAAAAACTTGGTTTTAGCGGAACTCCAGGATTTCTTCTCAATGGCGTGCCCGTAAGTGGTGCTCTTCCGCCAGAGCATTTTGTTCAAATAATTGATGAATTACAAAAAAGAGGAAAAGTTAATCTTTAATTTTTAACTTTTTTTCTTCATTTTCTTTAAAGGGAAGGTGTCATTTTTTTTGACATTTTCCCTTTTTTTTTTTGTAAAGAGGAAAAAAGTTTCTCTTTTTCACTACCTTTATGCAAATTTTTCCCCCCTGTATAATAAAAACGTTGAAAGTGTCCTTTTTTTGACACTCCTTCTACTTTTTACGAGGGGATAAATCATGGCCGATGAAGAAAATAATGTTGTTGAGCAAAGCTCTCCTGATACACAGAAAAAAAATCCCTTTATTCATATAATGCTTCTTATAAACGCCCTTGGTTTAGGTGGTATTGCTTTTATGCAATTTCAAAAAAATCAACAAGAAATGGCGCAACCCTCTCTAGAAGATGTTGTTAAGGCCCAAATGCAAAAAGTTGAGGGAGAAAAAGATCTATCTTCTGTAAGTAAGCAAGAAGAAGAAGGCCCCATGCTTCCCTTAGAAGGATTTGTCGCCAATATGTCACAAGGAGACGGTCCAAGACGCTATGTAAGCATCACCCCTGTTTTAAAATTTAATAGTGAAAGCAATGAAGAAGAAATTAACACGAGAAAACCACAAATAAGAGATACCATTATTGGAATCTTAAATGCAAAAAGACCAGAGGATTTACTACAAAAGGAAGGAAGAATTTACTTAAAAGAAGAAATCAAGTCGGCCATCAATTCATTTATGATTAATGGTGCTGTCATTGATGTCTATTATGTAAGTTTTCAAATTAAATAGATTCATTGTAGCAATATACCTAAGTCTCGTGTCTAGGAGGGACACCCATGGCCCAAGTATTAAGTCAGGATGAAGTAGATGCGCTTTTAAACGCCGTTAATGATGATGGTGATGATGGTGCTGGCGAAGATGGTGGTGATGAAGGTCAGGATAATGTCCAAAATTATGATCTCACCAATCAAGATAGAGTTATTCGTGGTCGAATGCCTATCCTGGAAATCATTTATGAAAGATTTATTCGAACCTTTCGAGTTTCTCTCTCTAATTCTCTAAGAAAAATTTCAACTATCTCGATGATCTCGACAGATCTTTTGAAATTTGGTGAATTTGTTAACACTCTCCCTATTCCTTCTTGTATGTGCATTATGCGTTTTAATGAACTTCGAGGGCCTGCCCTTATCGTCTTTGAATCAAAGCTGGCCTATGCCATTATTGATTCCTATTTTGGTGGAACAGATCGTCCTTATACAAAAATTGAGGGAAAAGAATTCACTCAGATAGAACTTTCTTTTATGAGAAAAGTAATGGATATGGCCATCGCTGACTTAGAAGAAGCATGGTCGCCTATTCATAAAATTGATGCTCAATGGATGAGAACAGAAATTAACCCACAATTTGTTGGGGTGGTTCCACCGTCAGACGTTATTATCGCAACAACCTTTGAAATTGAGTTTGAAAGTGCTTCGGGCACTGTGATGATTGTAATTCCCTATTCAACAATCGAACCCATCAAGCACAAACTCAGCTCTAGTTTTCAAACAGATAATGACATGACAGATACCATCTGGACTAGTTCCATGAATGAGCATCTCAAACAAATCAAAGCAGAAGTTATTGTAAAACTAGGAGAATCTGAGATTACGGTGGGCGATCTTCTCAACTTAGGAGTAGGAGATATTATTCCTCTCGATCAAGATGCTGCCGGTGATGTCTCCATGGAAATTGAAGATATTAAAAAATTTAAATGTTTAATGGGTGTCTATAAAGGATCCCGCGCTATTCAAATAACTAAGAAGGCAGATTAATCATGAGCGATGAGAACACAACTCCTGAGGGTGAAGAAGAAAATAAAGAAGGTGAAGTTCCTGAAAGTTCTGGTGATGAAATTCAGGCCGGTGCAGAAGGTATCGATGAAGGAGCATCTCAAGATCTTGAAGATGAAATGGCGGCGGCCATGGGGCAAGTTTCTGCCTCATCTCCCACAGGAAAACTCAATGACATTCTTAGCACGATTAAGGCCGGAGATGAGTCCCTTAATAAACTCAAAATTCAAAACTTAGATTTTATTCTCGATATCTCTCTTAAGGTTGTCGTGGAGCTTGGCCGAACCAAAGTTATGATTAGAGATTTACTTCAATTAGGCCAAGGATCCGTTCTAGAGCTTAATAAAGTTTCAGGAGAACCTCTTGAAATTTTAGTTAATGGAAAACTTATTGCTCGCGGAGAAGTTGTTGTTATCAATGAGAAGTTTGGAATACGTATTACAGATATTGTTAGTCCAATAGAGAGAATTGAGACATTAAAACAATAGTAAAAACAGTGGGAATGAAAAGATGGAAATAAAAAAAAGAAAAGAAAGCAAAGGTCAAAGATTAAAAGGATGTCTTCTTTTTTTGATGATGATATTTAACTTAAGCTTTAATGTGATGGCCAACAAGAAAATCACAAATATCTCTTTTGTGGAAAAAGATGATCTAAGACTTATCATTGAACTTAGTGATAAAATTCAAGATCTTCCTGATTTTTCTTTTCAGTCCAACACGATGGAACTGACATTTGAAAAAAATAAAAGTATGTTTTTCAACAACCCTGTCACGAAGAAGTTTTTCACTGAAAACAACGAAGAAATTTCAATCTTATCAAAGGAGGATTTAAACCAATCTTCTCTTCAGGTAATGCTTCCCTTTAATGTAGAAAAAATAAAAAACAATATTAACATCTTCCTTGAGCTAAAGAAAATCATTATTTCTTTTCCTAAAAATGCTCTTTCTCATCTCCCAAAGATATCATCTGTCTCAAAAATCCCTAAAGTTAATACTTTTCTTAAAGAAGAAACAATAAATAAAAAAAAAGAAGTCACGGAAAAAGGAAAGAAAAAAGAAAAAACGGCCCTAGATGAGGCCTATCTCAATAAAATAATGAATAGTGATATTACAGAAGAAGATAAAAAAGAAAAAAATATTAAAAATGAAAATGTTGTTGCAGTTAAAAAGGCCAATGATCTCTTTTATAAAAAGATAAAGAAAGAAGATAAGAGTAAAGAAAAAATTATTAAAAGAAATGACATCACCTCGAGTTATATTACAAAGTTCCTCCTTTTTTTCACTTTCGTTATCAGTCTTATCGCAGGTCTTTTCTATCTCTTTAAGAAAGGATTTTTAGGTAAAAATAAGTTTTCTCTTTTAAGTGGTAAAAAACTTGTCAATATTATTGACAACACCTATTTAGGACCAAAAAGATCTCTTTTGACTATTAAAGTAAATAATCAAGTTTTTCTTTTGGCCAACACCGAAGCAGGAATAAACTTTATTTCTGAAATAGACGAAGTAACAAAAGCATTAAAAACATCTGAAAGTGATTTACTTGGCAAGAATTTTGACGAAAGAGTTGATGATTCATTAAAAGACGAAAAAACTACAAATAAAATAAAACTTAAAAAAAATAATGATGAAGATTCATTGGAAGAGATGAATATTCTTCATCAATTTATTAATAAAAATGAAAAAGAAAACATAGTTTCTCCTGAAGATAAAGTATATTTCTCTGGGAAGTTAAAAGAAAAAATAAAGGCCCTTAGACCTTTGCAATAGAAAAGAGAGTTAGATTGTGATGAAAAAAATTGCCTTGTGGTCATTTCTTAATATTTCTCCTGCTACAATTCTTTTTGCTGCTTCAGGAAATCCCACCAATCCTGCATCACAAATGCAACTTCCTGGATTTGCTATTAACTTTGGTAGTGGGGTTAATCTCGTTGATACTATTGAGCTAATGCTCTTTTTTACTATTTTAACTCTTGCTCCGGCCATTTTAATTTTATGCACTTGCTTCACTAGGATTGTTGTCGTTCTTTCTTTTTTAAGACAGGCCATTGGTGTTCAAAACTTACCCCCCAACCAACTTCTTATTGGGTTGGCCCTTTTTCTCTCTATTTTTGTTATGGCCCCTACAGGAAATGATATTTATCAAAAAGCACTCCTTCCTTTTATGAATAATCAACAAAGTACAACTGAGTCGCTAAAGACAGCAGAAATATCTCTTCGTGAGTTTATGTTTAAATATACTCGAGAGCAAGATATTCAACTCTTCTATGATATTACAGGAACCAGTTATCCTCAGACAAAAGAAGATGTTCCCACTCTTACAGTTGTTCCTGCTTTTATTATCTCTGAGTTAAAAACATCATTTCAAATGGGACTCCTTCTTTATATTCCTTTCCTCATTTTAGATATGATTATTGCTTCTGTCTTAATGGCCATGGGGATGATGATGCTTCCTCCTGTCGTTATTTCAATGCCTTTCAAACTCCTGCTTTTTATACTCGTCGACGGATGGCAACTTGTCACTGGATCTATCCTGAGATCTTTTGGTCCTTAGGTGAAAAATTAATAAGGAGGTTTGTATGACAGAAGAAATGGTAATGGACTTGGCCTCTCAGTCACTAAAAATAACGGCACTTATTGGAGCGCCTATGTTGCTTAGTAGTATGGTTATTGGTTTGATGGTTTCTCTTTTTCAGGCCGTTACTCAAATCAATGAACAAACATTAACTTTTATTCCCAAAATTCTCGTCATTGGTCTTTGTCTCATGTTTTTTGGTCCATGGATGTTAGATATGATTTTAAACTTTACGCGTGAACTTTTTATTAATATGCCTTATTGGGTTGCAGGAGAATAATCACATTGCTGCAAGTTCAACTCAACGACTTTAGCTTTGTCATTGTTTATATGTGCATTTTTGCACGTTTTTTTACTATTTTATTTCAAGTACCTATTTTCTCTCAAACAGAAATACCCATTCAAGTAAAAATTCTCTTTACTTTTATTGTAAGCTATGTCCTCTACCCACATCTTTCTTCGCAAATAAGAGATGATCTCTCTTTTATTGGTTATCACAATCATTTTCTCTTATTTTTTTACTACACCATCACAGGACTTATGCTTGGCCTATTTATTAAAATTATTATCGATATTACGACAAGTGCTGGTAATATCATGGCCCAAACTATTGGACTTGGATCCATCAAACTCTTTGATCCTACCTTTGCTACTCAAACAGGTCCTATTGAAAGACTGCTTTATAATTTTCTTATTTTCTCTATTCTATCATCTGGAATGATGAATCCTATTTTTCAGGGAATTTATAATTCTTTTTCAAGCTTCTCTCTTATGAAACTCAACACAAATTTTTATGATTATAATATTTATCTTTTTTTCTTAAAAAAAATTATATCTTCAACTTTCCTCGTTTCTCTTCCTATTGCTTCTCTTAATATTATCACCAATATTGTTTTGGGAATAATGTCTCGTCTCATTCCCCAGTTAAATGTTTTAATGCTTAGCTTTTCTATTAATATCATCATGGGACTCATACTCCTTTTTATCTACAACAATGAAATTATTTATTTTATTCATCAATTTTATATAGAAATGATTGGTTACTGGTATCTCATGGTCTCATAAAGGAAAAATAAAGTGGAAGAAGAAGACGACTCCTCCGAAAAAACAGAAGAACCTTCTTTGCAAAGACTTGAAGAATTTCGCCGCAAAGGAATGGTTGCTAGCTCACGAGAACTTATCAGCTTTTTTCTTTTACTTTCATCTCTTACGACAATTTTTTTTTCAACGGTTTATTCTTACGAAGTTATTAAAGAATTCTTTGATTTTATCTTTCTCTTAAATAGTCAAACATCTTTTACGAAAGAAGCAATGGAGAAAATCATATCCCAATCTCTCTGGGTTATTTTAAAAATTAGTGGACCTGTTCTTTTATCTACTGTTTTTTTCTCCATTCTTATTCAGGTGGGCCAAATAGGTATTCTTTTTTCTCCTGAAGTTTTAAATGTCGATTTTTCTAAAGTTAATCCTCTCAAGGGAATTAAGCGATATTTTTCCATGAAGATTATCGTTGAACTTATAAAAACAATTTTAAAATTAATTTTAGTAGGAAGTGTTAGCTATTTTTTCTTAAAAAAAATTGCCCTAGATAATATCACTATTTTTTCTCTTGAGCTTGAGGAAATTCCTTCTTTTATAACTCAAAACTTCATGAAGTTTTTTTATACTCTTCTCTCTATCTACTCTCTCATTGTTGTTTTTGACTTTGCTTGGGAAAAATATTCTTATCATCAAAAACTTCTTCTCAGTAAGAAACAGGCCAAAGAAGAATATAAAGAGAAAGAAGGTAACCCTGAAATCAAGCAAAGAATTCGCTCTATTCAACATGCTATTTTAAATAAGAAAATGATGAAACAGGTGAAAGAATCAGATGTTATCATCAGCAACCCTACCCATATAAGCATCGCGTTAAAATACAACAAAGAATCTATGCTGGCCCCTCTTGTCGTTGCAAAAGGAGCTGACTTTATGGCCTTAAGAATTAGAGAAATAGCAAGAGATCATAAAGTTCCCATAGTTGAAAATATCCCATTGGCCCGTTCATTATATAAACATGTCAAAGTAAACAAAGCTGTTCCTCGCTCTCTTTACAAAGCAGTGGCAGAAGTATTGGCCTTTGTTTATAAATTAAAGAAAAAAGAAAAGGCATTATGAATTTTTTTGAAAAAATAGGCCTTTTAAAACAAGGAAATGATCTTATTATTGCCATAGGACTTATTGTTGTCCTAACGGTGATGATCGTCCCTATTCATCCTGTTATCCTCGATCTTTTTCTGGCCTCTACTTTTGCTCTCTCTTTTATTATTTTACTTTTGGCCATTTATACTATTAAACCACTCGATTTTTCTACTTTTCCCAGCGTCCTTCTTCTTATGACGCTATTTCGTCTCTCCCTCAACGTGGCCAGTACCAGAAATATTTTACTGCGTTCTCAGTCAGAAGGACTTAATGCTGCCGGTGATATTATTAAATCCTTTGGTAGTTTTGTGGTAGGTGGAAACTTTGCTGTAGGAATTATCATTTTTATTATTTTAGTTGTTATTAACTTTATTGTTATCACAAAAGGTGCTGGTCGAGTGGCCGAAGTAGGAGCACGCTTTACCTTAGATGCTATGCCTGGAAAGCAAATGGCCATTGATGCTGATCTCAATGCTGGTCTTATCAATGAAGAACAGGCAAAAAAGAGACGAGAGCAAGTAGCACAAGAAGCAGATTTTTATGGATCCATGGATGGTTCTTCTAAGTTTGTTCGTGGAGATGCTATTGCTGGGATTTTAATTACAGCAATTAATATAGTTGGTGGAATTATTATTGGAGTGGCCCAATATGATTTAAGTTTCCAAGAGGCCGTTAAAATTTTTACTTTACTCACAGTTGGAGATGGACTGGTCTCCCAAATACCTTCTATTATTATTTCTACTGCTGCTGGTATTATTATTACAAGAAATACTACCGACTATTCTCTTGGCCATCAGTTCACTGAACAATTTCAAATTCACCCCAAGGCCATCCACTGGTCTGGAGTTATTCTTCTTTTCTTTGCTGCTATTCCCAATCTCCCCAAACTCCCTTTTATCACGGTAGGTTTGTTTCTCGTTTATTTAGCGAAAAAAATTGAAACTGCGAAGGCCGCAAAAGAGAGTGATAAAAAAACTATTGAAGTTCAAGAGAAGAAAGCAACCTCAGAAAACCTTCAAGATTTACTTCCTGTTGAGGCCGTAGAGCTAGAGATTGGCTATGGTCTTGTTTCCTTGGTTGACTCAGAACAAAATGGTGATCTTCTTCAACGACTTACTCATATTCGAAAACAATTTGCTCTTGATTGGGGAATTATTGTTCCCTCTGTTCGCATCAAAGATAATTTAGAATTGAGACCTGGAAGTTACTCTATCAAAATCAAGGGAATGGAAGTAGCAAAAGGGGAATTAATGCCTGATCACTTTTTAGCAATGGACTCCGGAACGGCCATTGAAAAAATTGACGGAATTGATACAACAGAGCCAGTCTTTGGTCTTCCTGCTATGTGGATTTCCTCTGAAAATAAAGAACAGGCCCAATATAATGGTCATACAGTCGTTGATCTTTCTACTATTATCACCACTCACTTGACAGAAGTTATTAAAAATAATCTTCATGAGCTTCTCGGTAGGCAAGAGCTTTCTACGATTCTTGAAACTTACAAGGAAAAATATCCTAAAGTTGTCACCGACCTTATTCCCGATATTCTTCCTCTTGGTACGGTTCTTAAAGTTCTACAAAATCTTCTCAAGGAAGGAATATCTATTAGAGATCTTCGCTCTATTCTCGAATCTCTCTCTGAATTTGGAACAAAGACAAAAGACAGTGAGCAACTAACTGAATATGTTCGTCAAACTCTCTATCGAACAATTACAGAGAGCGTCAAGGGAACAGGAGGAGAGATTTCTGTTTTTACACTTGATAAAAATGTAGAGGAGATGTTGGCCAATCACGTTATTCAAACAGAACAAGGATCTTTACTTTCTATCGACCCTAAATTTACTCAAAACTTACTTGCTGGACTCAATGAAAAAATTGAAGATGAGGGCCGACAAATGGAAAAAGTCATTATTCTTTGCTCCCCTATTATTAGAAGGCACTTTAAGAAGTTAACAGAAAAATTTATACCTAACTTGATGGTTATTGGTCACGATGAAATATCTCCTGATGTCAATATCCGGTCACTAGGAACAATTAGAGCTTAATATTTAGTTTAATAAAATGATCCAAGGATGGATAAAATGCATGTGAAAAAATTTGTCGGTTCAACAATGGAAGAAACTCTTACTCAAATAAAAAAAGAATTTGGTCCCGATGCTATTATTCTTAAAACATCTTCCAGTGGAATAGGTAGTAAATTTAAAAAGAAGAAAATTGAAATAACGGCGGCCATTAATGAAGAGAGCTATCTAAAAAAAATAAAGACGGAAAGAGTCTTCTCTGATGAACAAAAAGAAGAGTTCCACAAAAATAGCTCTCAGACAATGAAAAAGACTATTGAGAGATACAACCAAAGCTATGAGATGAAAGAAGATGCAGCATTAGAGAAGAGCGAAAAAAATAATAATATTCTTGCCCCTCTTATTCATCAAGAAAAAGATAAAAATAAAATATCATTTGATGAGTTTATTGTAAAACCTCAACATGAAGAAGTAGCATCAAGGTCTTTTATTAGCTCTGAACAAGAGACAAACAAAATTGACAATAGAAAAGAAGTTGAATTAGAAAAAAAGATAAAATATCACGTTGAAGAAATCGAAGATAAAATTTATTCTATTGAAAAGAAAGTTTCTTCTTTTGAGGAAAAAATTAAAGATATCTCTCAACTCAATGATGACAACTTAAGAAAAATAAAAAAGATCATGACTATTAGTGGTATTGAAGGACATTTCATTGAAAAAACTATTAGAAAAATGATCTTTTCTCATTCAGATAAAGACCTCTTAAATTTTGACTTCATTTACGATCAAATGCTACTAGAAATGGAAAACCACTTTTCTTCAAAAGAGTTAAATGTTTTCAGTAAAAATAAAGATCAACAAAATCCTCCAATTCTTCTTCTTTTCAGTGATGCTCCTTGTGGCCAAAATACAATTTTTTATAAAACATGCCAGAAATCTTCTTCTGCCAATAATCATCTTCTTATTCAAAATGAAAACGATTATGATTCAAAAGAAAATTTTGCTATTGAAAAAATTCTTCAACTTAAAGTTGAAAAAGGAAAAAATACTCATGATATTATTTCTCTCATAAGAAAGAATAAAGAAGTTAAAAAAGAAGTTATTATTAATTATAGGCTCGATAAGCAAAAATTAAACAACAATCAAAAAGATGATCTTTTTTTTCTGATTGACTCAATTAAAGAATCTCATTCTAACGTGCAAGTGGTTTTTATTCTCTCCGCACTCTACTCTCAAGACTATATTGAATTATCTATTAATCAATTTAGAAAGAAAATTGATGGCCTTATTTTTACATTTCTAGACAAATCACCTGGCCTTGCCAATATATTTAATTCACAACTCTCTTTTCCTGAAATACCTATCATGGGATTTTCTACAGGACCGACGATACCTGCAGATTTAGAGACGGCCACTTTCGAGCGACTTATCTCAGGCATTCTTCATTTATAATTCTTTCAAAGAACTCTAAACAGGATCAATTGAAGAAGGCAAAAAGATACCTCTCATGATTTTTCCTCATCAATATTTAATAATTTAAACTTACTCAACGATAACAACCATTGAGACTTTATTTATTGATTTCACTAAAATTCTACAAAGGAATTTCATGAGCAACATTTCAGAGAAACTCAGAAAACTCAAAGATTACAAATGTGAAATCGACAGTAAGAAAAGAAATGAGATTATTGTTGAGTACGCTCCTTTTATTAAATTTATCGCACAAAAAATTTCTTCTCGTCTTCCTCCCAATATTGAGCTAGATGACCTTATTTCTTGCGGTGTTATTGGTCTTATGGATGCTATTGATAAATATGATCCAACAAGAGATAATAAATTTAAGACATATGCTGAGTTTCGTATAAGAGGTGCTATTCTTGATGAGCTGCGGGCCCAAGACTGGGTTCCTCGTTCTATTAGAGAAAAGGCCAAACTGGTAGAGAAAACCTATACAAAGCTAGAAAGGGAGCTTGGTCGACCTGCTTCAGATGAAGAAATGTGCCGAGAGTTAAAAATTGGCCAAGATGAATATTTTGAACTTATCAATCAAGCAAAATCTATTTCACTACTCAATATTGACGATAGCTCAACTTTTGGCAAAGGCGATAAAAAGCTAATGCTTAATATTTTAGATAATCGTTTTAACAATAATCCTCAGGGAAATGTCAATATTATAAAAATAAAAGAGAGACTCAAGGAAGGAATAAAAACTCTTCCCGAGAAGCACCGACTTGTTTTATCTCTTTACTACTATGAAGACTTGAATCTAAAAGAAATAGGTCAAGTATTGGAAGTCACTGAGTCACGCGTCTCCCAGCTTCATACTCAGGCCATTTTTAAACTTCGAGGTAAAATGAGAGGAGATTTTGAAAGTGCTTATGATCATCAAATAGTATAAATCTCTTAACTTTACTCTGTTTTTCATTTTTCAACTTCATTTTTCAATTTAAATATTGAATAATAATCTCTGTATTATCGTCTTAACAATACTCTCAAGAGGTAACTTCATGAGCATTTTATCACTGATAAAAAGAATCCATCTTTTTTTTATTACTCTTTTTATTTTTTTTTCATGTTCCATGATGACTTTATATAACCTTGTTATTAAAGAAAGAATTGGTGATAAATCAAAAATTTACCAAAACTATGAAGTCAGCATAGTTAGCAATCAAATTATCAACGATAAGTTATATGAAAAAATTATTAAATCTCTCGATAATCAATCTTACGAAACGGCCCAAGAGTATATTTATCAACTCAAGAGCAAGCTTAAAATAGTTGACTCCTTTGCCGTGAAATCAGAGCTGCCTTCTATTTCTCCTCTCATTAATTATCTTCAAGAACTTAAAGGAAAAATTAATGAAGTAAAAACGCAGGTTAACACTCACCAAATAATTAATATAATGAAAGATAAAATAAAGTATCTTTTATCCTATACAAGAGAGAATAAATGGAGAACTCTTCATGGTTCATCTTTGCGACTTAATTCATATGTAAACAATAATCTTAAGATTAAAAAAATAAACAAGAGAAACATTGTCAGTCTCATTGATAATATTGAAAAAGAGATTCTTTATTTCTCAACAATTGTGAATGAATCGACTCTTGAAGAAAATGACAAAAAATATTTAAGAAAAATAATCAAAGGGCCAAGAGATGAAATCAATCTCCTGCAATTAAACTTAAAAAAAGAAGAAGAACTAGCTCGTACAATCAATGAATTCTCTGAAAAAATAAAACACTTCGACGAAATAACTCCCTTTATTACTCTTGAAAAAATAAAAGAAGAAAGAAAGGATAAAGTTATCTCATTTTCTTTTTATCTCGTAATTTCTTTTCTTATTTTATCTCTGGCATTTTTTTCTTATTTCTTTTATCAATGGAAGAAAAAGAGCATCTCTTTTTTTGAAGAAAAAATAATTGAAAGTATCAAACAATCTCTTCTCCCTTTTAACAACCACCTCCCATCATACCATGGAGAAAAATTCAAAAACGAAATAGACAAGATACATAACTTTCTTCATCGCCAGATAAATCTTGGGAAAATAATGGGACAAGTTATTAACTATCCTGCTATTTTATTAAACTCAAAACAAGAAGTTATCTGGATAAATGATTCTTTTCTCAGCATTATAAGATTTTCAGATGAACAATTAAATGATCTCGAAGATGGAAAAATATCTTTGCATAAAATTGAGAAATACTTAAACTTCTACTTCGATGACTTCTTTCTCTCCATCAAAGAAAAAAACAAAGATGAAGTATTTTTCTCTCAAATATCACTCAACCTCCCCAATCAAACGAAATCCATCCCCTTTGAACTGGCCCTCAAAAAATGCGATGGCCCCCTTGATTGTTCTTATATTCTTACTCTTTATCCTCTTTCTCAAATTGAAAAAAGCGCTGAGTTTCGCTTAGAGCAAATGAATGAGTCTATGAAGAAAGTTGTCTCTATTTTCAGATTTTCCTATGAAAATAAAACAACACCTCAAAATGCTCATAAAATACTAAGTAATATTTTTAATCAAGAAACAACTGAAACGACCCTCCAGTTAGTTGATAAAATCATAAAAGAGAAAATTGATCTCGTAAAAACAATCCAAGATCAAGAACTTGAAATAAGTGATTACAAGCAACTTTTTAATAAAATAAAAAATAGTAGCTATGATCTTCAAAACAATCACAAAGTTCTTCTAAGTGACTCCTCTACAATAAAAAACTCTTTGGCCCAACTAATGGCAAACATTGAAAAAATCCCCCTTGAAGAAACCAACTCAAAAGTAAAGAATATTAAAATTGATCAACTCTTTGATCATCTATTAAAGAAGACAGAAGTTATTTTTGATAACATAAATCATCTTCTGGAAAATCATTCTAAGAACAAAGAAAATCGTCAAGAATTAAAAATCACGAGAAATAAACTGTCCCAGTTTCAAGAACTAAAGCTCGATCATCTAAAAATAAAAGAAATAGAAAGCTTACTAGGGCAACTGGATATTTTTCTTTCAAAGCAAGATCTTATTTTTTTAGAAAAAGAAAAAATAAAATCAATAGAAAGCGATATTCATTATGCTTTAAAATCAATTAAAGAATACATTAACTTTTTTAATCTTTTCTATCAGGAAACAAAAAACTCTATTGAGCAAGTTTCAAAAGATATCAATGAATCTTATAATTTTTTTGGTCTTCACAAAAAGCACCACCTGCAAGTCAAACAAGATCTAAATCACATTCTCATGCTACAAGTCTCTGAGGAAAACATCGATTCAAGCGTATGACTCTTAAACTTTCTTCTCCAACGAACGATGTTTGATGGGAAGCTCAATGACAAATCTTGTATGGGGATGATCTTCATCGTAGTATAAGTTTCCTCCATGCTCTTGAACAAGACCAAGAGACAGGCTAAGACCTAACCCTGTTCCTTTATTAATAGATTTCGTTGTATAAAATGGCTGCATCATTTTTTCAGCAACCTCAACAGGAATTCCATTCCCACTATCTGTAACAAAAATCTCCAGGAGATTCATTTCTAATGAAAAAGTATAATCAATTTCCACCCATTTTTCTTCTAAATTATCTGCCGCATCAATTGCATTTCCTACTAAATTCACAAGAACTTGAACTATTTGAACTTCCTTGCACATAACCTCCATTTCTGCACTTGGATTTTCACTATGTACTTCAACTCCTACTTTTTTTGCTTTTTCTGCACAAAGATCAAGTGTTACTTCAAAAAGATGAGCAACTGAAACAAGCTGAAACTCATCTCTCTCAGTATCTCTAGAAAAAGCACGAAGCCCTTCAACTATTTTTGCAATTCTTATACTAGTTTCCTGAACTCTTTTTAAGTTTTTAGCAAGAGACTCATTTATAATATTCTCCTTTTTCATAATTTTGTCTATCACTGTTGCAGATGAAAGAATAACATTCAAAGGATTGTTGATTTCATGTGCCATCCCTGCTGCCATCTCTCCCAATGCCACCATCTTCGAAGACTGGATGGCCTGTTTTTCAGCACTATTAAGAAGATCTTCTTTATACTCTCGTTCTAAAATCAACTCTAAAAGACTGACAATATTTGCAATTAAATCTTCTTGCTCATGAAGATAGTTTAAAGAAGA
>CALDHR010000001.1 GCA_937898585.1 uncultured Oligoflexia bacterium | reverse complement strand
GGAAATTGTCCCTGGTCTTTGGGAGGATCTTGAGGAAATAGGGGCCGTTAGTTCTTTGCCGCACACCATGAATGTGGATATTTCACTGCATCTTCAGGCGGAAAGTAAAAAGTTTATTGAAGAACTTAAAGAGCGTGCGAGGGCCATTATTTATCAAAGTGCCCTTAAAGAATATATCTGGCAAGAAGGCGGTATGAGTTTAGAGGAGCTTATTGTGGCACGGGCCAAAGAGAAGAAAACTCTTTTTGCTTTTGCTGAATCGTGTACAGGGGGGCGATGTGCCGCTCAAATAACAAAAGTTTCAGGTTGCAGTGAGGTCTTTTTAGGATCTCTTGTTACTTATGATAGTGACTTAAAAGTAAAGATGCTGAATGTTTCAAAGGATATGCTGCGTGAAAAAAGCGCTATTTCACAAGAAGTGGCCGAGGCGATGGCGGTAGGGACTTTTCATCACTTTGAATCCCTTAGTAAGGAGAGGGGCATGAATTTGGTGGTGTTGAGTGTGACGGGATTGGCCGAGGGGGATTTGCTTCATGGAGGAGAAAAAATTCCAGCAGGAAGGGCCTATATGGGCATCAAGAAAACAGGAGAGAGTGAAGTTAAAGTGGAAGAGAGTCATTTTTTTGGTGATCGCAAAAAACGACAAGAGCGCTTTGCTATGAAGCTTTTGTTTTTGTTGCTAGACAATCTATAAATATATCCAAAAGGGTATAATTATTGCATGAAAGAAATAATTGAACTTATTAAAAAGAAAACAGTTTTAATTGACACAATCTCAGCTTGAACTTCAAGCTGAGTATTTCTTGATGATAGAAGAAAGAATAAAAGTCTTAAAATGAAATTTCATTGATCTTTTTCCTTTTTATCTTTAATGAGGGCCTTTGATTTTTTATTTCAAAGGAACCCTATTAATGAGAAAAAATATTTCTCCTCTTTTTTTATTGTTATTTTTCACCCTTGTCTCTCCTTCTTTGTTTTCCCATGACTTACTACCTGGTTACAATTTTGTAGAAAAAGAATTTATGGATAACTTTGATGCTTTTGTAGAAAAAGGAGACGAAGAAAAAGAAAGTATTTTATTGTCTCACGAATGGAGTTGGGAGGATTATATCTCTAAAGGATATAATAAGTTCCAGTTCCTCAAGATGATGGCCATGGCCTATAGTGAGGCCAAAGCCGAAAATGATATTGTGAAGCAAAATAAAGTTGTGAAGATCACGCGAGATTTTTGTGAAAAATATGCTGGTATGAGACCTAGTTGGGTAGGGATTAATGACGGATATGAGGGAATGTTTGTCTTTCCTGAAGTTGTTTTAGACAGAGAGAAATTAAATGAATTTATGAATAAAATCCCTGAAATGACATCCCCTCAAAAAGAATTTTTAAGTATTCGTTTGGACTTTAAAGGAGATAACATCTTAGATCTTGAAGCTAAAATTCGAAATCCCGAGACTTCTTTTAAGTTGATTAGAGAAGAGCTGAATAAGATTCTGGTGAAGAAATTTGAGAAATGGAAAAAGTGGTACGAAAACTTAGCTGATTATCAAAAAGATAGAGTTAAACCAAAAACACGATTTCTTCTTTCTAGAAATGGAGTAGACCGAGGGCATCCTTTAATGCCGCAAGGTGATTTGATGAATGTCGTTGTTCAAGCAAGATCTCCCGATGAAGTTTTGGAGATGTTGCATCATCAAGAATTTTCCTCATACCCCATTAGCGGTATTGATGTGGATGCAAAACTAGATTTTTGGAAAAGATCCATTGTTTATTCTCTTTTACACGGAAGAGAAGATACTTTC
This sequence comes from uncultured Oligoflexia bacterium, assembly GCA_937898585.1. GTDB lineage: Bacteria > Bdellovibrionota > Bacteriovoracia > Bacteriovoracales > Bacteriovoracaceae > CALDHR01. The sequence goes on along the minus strand of CALDHR010000001.1, from coordinate 12,947 downwards.
AAAATGTTGCTTAGTAATATTCCTGGCGATCAAAAAAATAAATCAAGAGAAGATATTGTTGTTAGCATTTTAAAAAATCTTGATAGCTATCTCACAGATGAGAGAAAGCAAAAAGTTGTTGATACTATTTTGGGTCACAAAGATTTTTTTGGCGATCTCAAAGAAGAAGATCTCTTTAAAATGAGTCTAAAGGCCAAGGCCAGCTTTTTTATTAAGTTTTTTCAGGCAAAAAAGCTTAAGCATGATTTATCTTATTTCGAAGAGATTACGGATAAAAACGATGCTGTTTCATTTAATTTTTTTCTCCACCATCTTAAGAGGGAGAATCTTAGGTCTACGGCCATTAAAGATTTCGTTGAATCTTTAATGAGCAAGAAGTCCACCCTTGTTTGTTCAGATCAACTTCCGCGTATCTTAGGATTTTTCAAGAAGGAAATAGTCTCATTGGAAGATATGGCGTTATATAAAAAACTTATGAGGGAGAGCAGAACAAGAGATATTATTCAAGCTTGGCTTAAGGAGCAAGACATTGATCCTATGTCTTGTTTTCAATTAGAGGATTTTCTTCCTGGAGGAAATGGTCCGAGTTATCTCTTTAAAGAATTTAAAAAGTTTCAACAGGAACAAGAACAAAAAGAGCAGAAAAAGAGTGAGTAAGATTGAAAAAAGAGCTACACGGTCAGTGAAAATTCGCCTGATTCATTTAGATAGGGGGTGATCCGCTTTTTTATAAAAAAATGCTCTTGCTTATAAAATAGAATTAAAATACATTCCAAAAATGAATAAAATAGTTATGGAGAAAATTTTTTTTATTGTATTGTATGCCCTCTTTCAATCTAACCTATTTGCTATGACAGGTGATGAGGGGAATGAAGATTGTCGGGCCCACTTACCCAACCATTCTGTCAATAAAATTGAAAGTTTAAGCGCTTTCTCTGCTGAGATGATTGCAAAGAATCTTTTGAAGGTAAAGGTTGGTGAGAGACTTATATGGAATTTTAATTCTTCTGAAGATCTTGACCTACTACTACTAGTTTTAGCAGGAAATAAAAGTTTAATTATTGATCTTTATCAATATCTTGAAGAAAAGCTTAAGACAGAAGAGATACTTTTTGATAATATGGATCTACAAAGTTCTCGTTTTTTAATGCTTCTTTCAGAAATAGCTGAGTCTTACATAGAAGGAGAGAGGGATCTTCTTCATCCGATAGCACTGCAGGAGAGTGAATATTTTTCAGCATTTAGGTCTCCTTGTGGAAGGTTTTTAAACTACTTGTGCAGGAGAGATCGCCTCAAAGGACTTACCATTCCTTCATCCGTTATGTCGAGTCTCGATATTTTGTCCCATGCTGTGGAAAATAGTTTTGAAGATCTTCTTTATGCCTACTTAGAGGATGGCAGTATTGATTTTAATCTCCCGTGTTTGAGATCGGGAAGAATTACTCCATTAGGTCTGTCAATATCTGCAAATGCAATGGGATCACTTAAAACACTTCTCCTTCACCCACAAAAAGTAAATATTTCTGCTGAAACTGGACTAGGTTCTTCCCCGCTGGAATTAGCAATTGGAAAATTTCAGTTAGGGATGGTTCAAGAACTTATAAAGGCCGGTGAAAGTCTATCGATAAAGAAATCGGATGTTTATTATGGCCTACTTTGGTTAAATGAAAGAATTTCGAGCGGATTAATAAGGCCTTTGACTACCATGACAATATTTCTCACTTCTCAGGAAATTTATCCCAGTAATAAATTTAAAGAGGCCCTTGTGAAATCAGTTATGGATGGAAGATTTCGGCAAGAGGATCTTGTGGATTTACAAAAAGGGGGAGTCGATTTCTCTGATACCTATTGGTCTGTGATATTACATCAACAAGGTATTCAGCTAGAAGACTATAAATTTCTTCTTAATGCTCCTGGAAAAGTATTAAATCTATCTGAAAGATAAGGTACGATAGAAGCACCTTAAAAGAGTGAGTAGGTTAGTAAATCTCTGAATATTCTGCCCATTGTCCGGGCGTTTCTTCCACACTGGTTTTAATAAGACCGAAGGTAAGGGCCGGGAATTTTTCTTTAATATCTTTTTTAATTTCCTGGCAAAGATAAGTTCCAATTCTCTCCACTGAAGTATTGCGCAAAGGAAGGAGCAGAGTGTCTTCTAGAGGAAAAGAGAATTTATCTTTTCCGTGAACTGTAATGTGAAGTTGATTGTCCTGACGCTCAAAAGAAAGATGGGGGTTTTCTTTAGGCAAAAGCAGGCAATGGTCTAGCTTGTCACACTGAGCGCGGACAATGGGTTTGAAATCGAGAAAATCAAAAACCTTATCTTCAAAAAGTTCATCTCCTAGCAATTCCACTTCGACGCGATAATTATGGCCATGCAATGGCTCGCGCGTTTTATCTTCGAAAATTAAAAAATGGGCCGCCGCAAAGTTAAAATATTGTTTGTAGACCTTAACGGAATAGGGATAAAAATTATTTTTCATGGAGCAGTCCTTGAGAAGAGGAAAAAACCTTGTCTAAAAGTTAAAGAGAGTTGTATCTTCCTGATGTTAAAAATCAAGAAAATTCACGGTGGTTCAATGAATTCTATTTTAGATGATCTCAGTAGTAGCGAAAAAGCAGAGTTTCAGCGTCAGTACGATATCCTCAGCTCCTTTGTGGTGGAGGTAACCCCAGAAGATGAATTTAAAAAGATGCTCAAGCACTCCATTCAGACGAAAACTCCTCTTCGCGTGAAATGCGGCATTGATCCTACTCGCAGCGATGTGCACCTAGGGCATCTTGTTCCCTACAAAAAAATGCGTCAGTTTCAAGATTTAGGTCACACAGGTGTGGTGGTGATTGGTGATTATACGGCGCAGATTGGAGACCCCAGCGGGAAGACGACGACGAGAGCGGCGCTGGCGCAAAAAGATGTGCAAGAAAATGCACGAAAATATATGGACCAGCTCTACAGCGTTCTCGATAAGAGTAAAACAGAAGTTCGCTTTCAGTCAGAGTGGTTTGAAAAAATAACTCTTGCCGATATCCTTACCTGGGCGATGCAAACATCGGCCAATAAACTTCTCACTCACGATACATTTAAAAAACGATTAGAGGACAATCTTCCTCTCGCTCTTCATGAACTTTTTTACCCTATGCTTCAAGGTGTTGATTCTGTGTTTATTAAGGCCGATGTGGAGCTAGGGGGATCAGATCAACGCTTTAACGTCTTGATGGGACGAGATTACCAGCGTCATCAAAAGATGAGACCGCAAGTGGCCATTTTACTTCCTTTGGTTTTGGGAACTTGTGGCAAAGAAAAAATGAGCAAAAGCTTAGATAATTATATTGCTCTTCATATGTCGGCAAAAGAGCAGTTTGGGAAAGTTATGTCCATCCCCGATGATTTGATGCCTGATTATTATCGCTACTTTTCCTCTCTCTCCATTGGCGAAATTGAATCCATCGTAGGCGCCATTAAATCCGATGCCATTCATCCCAATTTGGCCAAAAAAGATTTAGCGGAAAATATCGTCTCTTTTTTTCATGGAGCGGAAGAAGGGAAATTGGCGAGAGAAGAATTTGAAAAAGTTTTTCGCGACAAAGGTCTTCCCACTGATATTGTCGAGTTAAAAGAAGCTGTGGGGGAGAGACTTGTGGATGTTCTTGCAGTACTTGGCATGTCTAAAAGTGAAATACGCCGTCTGATGACACAAAATGCCGTCTCTTTTTATGAAGGAGACAAAATCACAGATGCCAATAAGAATGTTGAAGCAGCTGATGTAGGGAAAATTATAAAAATTGGTAAGCGAAAATTTGTCAAAATTGTGAGCTGAAAAATGAGTAAGAGCGATTTAGAAAGAGTTTTTAGTGATTTGAAGAAAATATTAAAGAGCGAAGAAGATCTTCTCGAGGAAGTCCTTGAACTTGAAAAGAAAAGCGCTCAGCGTTTAAAGGGTAAGGTGATTTCTCTTGCCGAAAAGAGGAAAGGAAAGATTGATAAGAAGAAATTTTTTCTTCCCTTAGATGTTGAAGAGCATCCTTTGAATTTTTTTCTCTATTGCGATGGAGCTTCTCGTGGAAATCCAGGGCCAGGTTCTTATGCAGGAATTGGGCAAGACGCTCAAGGGGAAGTAATTTTTGAATTGGAGGCCTATGAGTGGAAGACCACCAATAATCGCATGGAGCTTTCTGGTGCTATTGAAAATCTCATTAAGCTTGAAGAGTATTTAGGAGAGAAAAAAGTTGCCTTGGAAGATGCCCGTGTTTTTCTCTATAGTGATTCTAAATATGTCGTCGATGGCATCATGAAATGGATTATCAATTGGAAGAAAAAAAATTGGAAAAAATCCGATGGTAAAGAAGTTGAAAATCTTGACCTCTGGAAGTCTCTTGATGAACAATTTTCAAAGTTTAAAAAGATTGAATTTCTTTGGGTTAAAGGACATGCAGGTCATCCGCAAAATGAATACTGTGATTTTTTGGCCAATAGGGCCCTTGATGAAATGCCTTGAGTTTTTTTTCTTCTTTCTTTTGTCTTGTGAGCTTTGTGGTCAATGTGAAATTTCTTCAAAAAAAGAACTTGTGGTTTTTTCCTCTTCTTATCTTTACTTTTTATCTCAGTTAAAACTAGCAAATGATCCTCAAGTAAAAGCAGTGAGTAGCTTTCATGAACTTAATTTAAGATCATCTCTTAAAACACTAAACGGAGGAATCTATTTAGGAGAAAGACAACTCAAAGAACTTAAAGATTATTTGTTTGTCTATGACAAGAGTGTTGATTTTTTTCATATGACACAAAGAGTAGGGATTAAAGATTATGTTGAAATTGAGACACGGGGGATGGATCCTTTTGAAGTCTCTTTGTTTTTAAATGAAACAAAGCTTACATCTTCTCTCTTGGTCAATTGCAAAAAAGAACAAGAGTTTTTTATTTCACAATTAAAAGTGAGAGAGAAAAAACTTATTGATTATAAAGAAAAAATAGAGAGGAAAATAAAAGAGAGTATATTCTTTTTTGTTTTAGGAGAGAGCTTTGCCAATAGCTCTTTTGTGATGGTTCGAGATGGTTTTGTCCTATGGTTAATAAAAAAATTTAATCTTTCAACATATCCCACAGATCTACCTTACGCCTCTGTATCTCAGAAAATTTACACTCAGCTAGAAAAAGAAAAAAAACGAAAGGTGTTTGTTTTTCTCGAAAATAGCGATGATAAACTAGACTTGTCTGCGGAAAAAAAAGCCAATGATCTTTTCGTGAGAGTAAAGGGGAGTGTCTATTTGATTCCCGGTATTCCCCAAATAGAGTTTTTAGAAGTATTTCTGCCTTTTCTTATGGAACACTTGTAATGCTAGAATCTTTTCATGAATTAAAGAAACAGTATCACTTTAACTTTCATTTAAAAGAAGGAGTTATCTATCTTCTGACGGGAGAAAATGGAGTAGGGAAAAGTACTTTTTTTGATTTCTTGCTTTTAGAATTATTAGATAAATCAGTGAACTTTTCTCTCATGCCTCAAGAATCTTTGACACCTTTAATTTCCCGGAGAGTAAAAGATATTTTAAGAATTTTTGAAGAGAAGAATAAAGGCAGAATAATTTCTTCTTTAGCGGAAGATCTTGGGGATTTGTTAGAAGGTCTAGGGCTTAAGGAAAGGGGCATAAATGATTTATCAGGAGGTGAAAATCAACTTCTTAAGATTTATCTGGCCCTATATTGGGAAGCAGATCTTTATTGTTTTGATGAGCCTGAGCAATTTTTAGATGAGAAGCACCGAAATCTTTTCTTTTCTTTTCTAACGGTTTTAATGAGAGAAAAAAAGAAGATCATTATTATTACTCATCGAACATTTCAGTATGAGATATTTCAATGCAAGAGACTGATGATGGAAAAAAAAGAATCTATTCGCTCTATAAGTGAAATTCCCCTATAACAGCTCGGTGATCTGTCATTTTTTTATTAAAATCATTAATGATAAAACTTGATCCTTTTAAATTCTCATGAGAGCTGAGGTTGAAAATATAATCAATGCGAAGCTCTTCTTCTGTTCTCCAAACAGTAGACCTGGCAGCACTTTCTTGCTGGCGATAAGTGTCTTGGGCCTTTAAAATTTGAAGAGTTTGTTGATACTCTTCTTTGTCATCACCTTTATCTTTATTTTTGATATTAAAATCACCCATGTAGAGAATGGTGGCATGGAAGCGGTCTTTATCATCGACAAAAGAAGTAATCCATTTTCTTGCTTCTTTAAGCTGAAGCCGACTGGCCAAGTCTGAATCATTTTTATATTTTTTGTAAAAGTCAAAAAGATAGCTGAGAAATTTATTAATTCCCGCTTGCATATGGGTTGTGAAAACATAAACTGGTCCGAGAACAGGGTGCTGTATTTTTATCCCCATAACCCCTTTCCTCGCTAAGTTGCCGTCACCTAGGGAGTGTTTGTACTCTTTAAGAATTCTTTTCTCGATAGGGAACTTAGAGGCCAGCACTAGGCCAGAATCAACGCCAAAAATATGTCGTCCCGACTGGAAGTCTTGTAAGATATAAGGGTATTTATTCTTGATTTTTTTTGTGATTTTTCTCTGATAAGATTCACCAAAAACTTCTTGCAGAGCAATAATATCAGGATCATAAGTAAGATTTAAAATAGTTTTTGCTATTTTCTTGGCCCTTTTTTTTCGTTGCTTCATTCCTAGAGGCCAAGGTAAAAGACCGGTATTGAGTGTCATGACAGTAAGTTTTTGATTAGCAAAAATATTGTGATGACTAGGAGAGACAGAAAAAAAGAAGAAAAAAAGTAGAAAATGTATGTTTTTTTTCATTTCAATATCCATCGGTGTTTTTTTATTTAACTTTAGTTTAATGAGATGGCCTTTGGCAAAAAAAAACGTTTGGCGGTAAAATTGAATGTATTCAGAGAGGTTTATTTCGATATAGATTTTTATCGTTCTTGTTCGTCTTTTATGGTGGGGATTATTCTCTCTCTTAATGGTTCTCTTGTGCAGTTTTTTATGGGAAATGTTCTCGCCGATGTCTCGACATTAGGGGCCAATGCTTTGGCCGTTCTCCTTGTTTTAATCTCTTACTTGATTGATGGACCCAATAAAATATTTTTTCCTTTCTTTTTATTAGTTTTGATTTTTCTTCTTTTTTTATGGAGTGGAAAAAAAAAGCAGACGTGGCCTCTTTGGAAAAAGAGCTCCCCCGATAGAATTCTCCTTATTGGCCTTTGTTTTAATCTTCTGGTTGGGGCCATTTTTTCTCTTGGTCATTTTATTTTTCTTGCCCTAAATCGTCCCTTTCCCTCCTCTCTTTGGTATGGAAGTGTCCGTTTTACTCATTCTTATATGTTTTTTTCTCTCGTGGTCTTGTTGATTTTTAATTATCTCTTCTTAGGGCCAAAACTCATCTCTTCTTTAGAAATGATAAATTTAGGGCGTCGCTTTGCGCTAGGGCAGCGAGTAATGGAATTTAGAATTGCTCCTAATATTATTTTTATTTCCTTGGTTAATAGTGTTGTCATCATCTCTTTTTTTGGTGTCTTTTCTTTTGCAGGAGTCGTATTTCCTCTTATTCTTCGCCTTTTTTCTCCTTTTCGTTTTAGTTTGCAAAAAGAGATTTATGGAGGTGCTCTTTTTTCAGGGTTTGCTTTTTTTATTTTAGATTTTTGTTGTTATAACTTTCCTCTTTATGGAGTGGAGCTACCGCTTGGGCTCTTAACAATTTTAATAGGGCCTCTTTTTTTGTTTTTTTATTTGCTTAAAAAAGGCAAGACGGCCTAAAAACATCGTGTTATTTTTATCGGGTCATTTAACTGCCATTAAGGAGAGTCATTACTTATGAGGGGAATTTTATTTATCGCTGCGCTTTTTCTTAGCTCTTGCGCTCAGCAATCCATTAAAACAAAAGAAGAAGTTGCTCTCAGAAACTACTCTAGTAAAAACGATTTTCAACTTGCAAGCGTTTTGTGGTACCAGCAATCAGGGGAATTAATTGCTCTTTGTCATCAGGCCTTTAAGTTGGCGAAACTTTCTTTAGAGATGAAATTGCAGCAGCATAGGAAGCAAAAAAATAAGAAATTAAGGCCGGCCATTATTATCGATATCGATGAGACGGTTTTAGATAATAGTCCCTATCAAGCGGAAAATATTCTGCACGGGACAAGGTTTCCCATTGGATGGAATGAGTGGATGGAACTGGCCCATGCCAGAGCGATTCCTGGTGCCAAAAGCTTTTTAAAATATGCTGACTCTCGCGGAGTAGAGATTTTTTATGTAACAAATCGCCAAACGGTAGGACTTATCAGAACTATGAAAAATCTTAAAGATCTCGGGATTCCTTACAAGCGTCAAAATCTTTTATTGCGAAGTGGAACCGCTAGCAAAAAAGAGAGAAAAGATTTTGTAAGGAAAGATTACGATGTTCTTCTCTATATTGGTGACAATTTAGATGATTTTACAGATGATTTTGAAGGAAAGTCTGTGCATGATCGCAAAATATTGGCACGAAAATATGAGGGCGAGTGGGGAAATTCGCTTATTGTTTTACCTAATCCTATGTATGGAAGCTGGGAGCAATCAGTATACGATTATAAACCAAAGAGAGAAGAGAATGAATTGATGAATATAAGGAAAGATTATTTGGTGCCACCAAGTAAATTATAGTATATAAACGTCTTTCATTATTTTTTGAAGAATTTGCATTATAACAAAAGGATGTGTATGAAGAAATTTTTAGTAACTATTTTATTTGTTCCTTTTTTGGCCTTAGTAGGTTGTAACGAAGGATCAAAGTTAACAAGCGGAGCTGATTTGAAGACGGACGAAGATAAAACATTTTATTCTCTAGGTTATATGCTAGGAGGAAATGTTAAAGATTTTTCTTTCTCTGAAAAAGAGATGGGCCTTGTCATGAGTGGTTTTACAGACGGTGCTGCAGGGACAAAAGGTCAAGTTGAAGTTGCTGATTATCAAAATAAAATCAGAGAAGTTTTTGAAGAAAGAATGAAAAAGCAATCATCAGTGATGGAAAAAGAAGGGATGGACTATTTGGAAACATTTAGTAAAGAAGAAGGCGTTCAGAAAACAGAAAGTGGATTAGCTTATAAAATTCTTGAAGAGGGAAAAGGTTCTTCTCCTAAAGAAACAGATATGGTTGAAGTTCACTATCACGGAACTCTCGTTGATGGGACAGTCTTTGATTCTTCTAAAGAACGTGGACAGACGGCCAAGTTTCCTCTCAATGGTGTTATCAAAGGTTGGACAGAAGGACTTCAGAAAGTAAAAGAAGGCGGGAAAATTAAATTAGTAATCCCATCTGCTCTTGGTTATGGTGTTCATGGCGCTCCTCCTAAAATTCCTGGTGGTGCAACTCTTGTTTTTGAAGTTGAGTTGATTAAAATTCTTGAAAAGAAAAAATAAGTTAGCAAATTCTTGTTGAGATAATAAAAAAGGGCGAATATTTTTCGCCCTTTTTTTTGGATAAAAATTAAAGAACTTCTGAATTAAACCAGCAAAGAGGTCTTGTTCCTAGATCATAATTTTCTTTTGATGTACATGTTCCATCAACATAATCACTATCGCTAACATCTACTGAGTGATGGACAGTACAAACTGATCCAGCAAAGTAAGTATCAAGTCGACATTGTGCTTTAGGGTGATTGTGGTTTGTACGAGAAGCAATACTTCTATCAGGTGAATCAAATGAGATATCAGGAGTTCTTCCTAGTGTTCCAAGAAGTTTTCCTAAAGAGTATCCGGCCATTGAAGAGCGAAGGCAGATGGCAACTTCTTCATTTGTAGCAAAGCTATCATCGCATCTTTCTCTTACAACATCAGGAATTTCCATGTTGGCAACAACTTCTTGATTGTTATCACCTTCAAAATATCGTCTTAAACATTTAAGAGCGCCAAAATAATCTGATTGGCCTTCATTGCTGGCCCATGTTGTTCCCCAATAGCTTTTCTTTTTAGGAACACCACCTAGGTGATGGCCAAGTTCATGACAAACGACAAGAGCAAATCCATCTGGAGTTACTGTTTCATGGCGAGCAAGACCGCCGTACATGGCAACAAACCAAGTATTTCCAGATCGTCGTGCATATGCATTGACTGTTCCATTATCCCAAAATCTTTCAACTTCAAGAGTGGCCCCTTTTTCTGCAACCACGGGAGCATAGATGCCCTTGATATCATCAATGATTTTATGAAAAGTTCCTTCTGTTACATTGGAAACTTTTTTTGCGTCGGCAGAAATCCAAAGATTGTTCTCTTCAACAAATCCATCTTTCCCATCTTCAGAGCAAGGATAGCTTGATTGAGAAATAAGAGCAGCAGTAAGGATAGTCGTAACTTTTTTCCATTTTTTCATTTGTTGATTCCTCCATGAATCAAGTTTTTATTTTTCCTATAGCGATAGGTCTAAAAATAATCATCGCTTGGTTTCTGAAAAAAATAAATTTAAGGAAAAAAATATTGCACAAATGTAAGAAAATGTTTGTTGGATGAAAAAAAAGTAAAAAAAAAATATTTAGTTTGCGTCGATATCACTTCGAGAGTTTAAAATAGCACCAGGAAAAACCACTAGCTCTTTACTTTTAAGGTCAGCATTTACTTTGGCCACAGGGCCAATGATGATTTTTTCTGCATCTATTTCACCCTGAAAGCGTCCAAGGATCTCAACGGTTCCGCCTTTTATAGGGCCTTGAACATAGGCCTCAACACCTATTTGAAGATAACAGTTATTATGAAGAAAGAAATTACCTTCAAGGTTAGATTGAACATAGGTTGGCCCAGAAAAATGGAACTCCCCTTTAATGGTTGTTCCAGTTGGGAGATGGGCCAAATTTTTGTCTGTAATATCTGTGTAGTGAAGCATATATAACCTATTATATTTTCTGGACGATGGTTTTTCTTACCATTAAATCGCCACTATTAGAGAAGATGAGAATAAGAAAGTGAGCATTTTTTCCCGTAAGATTCGCTCTTCCCGTATTAAATGTCGCATCGACCAATCTGAGGCGAGAAAAGAGAAAAGATTCACCGTTTTCAAGACCAAGGAGGGGGGCCGTCTCAGTTATTTGATTGTTGTTATTGGGATAAAAATAGAGTGCGTTTTGTTTCTCTAGAGTCATGAGAACAAAAATATGTCCTGAGAGTTTTTTTGATTGTCCTGTTTCATTTTTTAAAGCAAATGAAAGTTTTACGAGACCGGCAGAGGTGTCTATTTTTGCCTGCTCAATAGTGATCAATTTACTAGCAACTAAGCTCTTTCCTCCCACTAAGTCTCCAAAGATTTTGGCCGTTGGTGCGACATCTGCGGTAGTGCCAAGAGAGCTCATTCCAAGTTTTTGGGTGAGTTCTTTGTTTGTGGTATTGAGCTCATTGAATTGTTGGGCCAACTGGGCATTTTCGAGTCTTAGTTCTTGGACTGTTTTGTCGCTGATAACTTCAATCTCAGTATTCTGATGTTTGATATAGGAATAGAGGAAGTAAATAATGATAGGTCCAATAGTCAGGATCACAGGAACAATGAGAAGGAATGTTTTCAGGGCCGTTTTATTGACCTCAAAGCTTTTGGTTGATTGTTGATCTTGATAGACCACGAGAGTAATATTTTTAGAGGGGCGTAAAAGCATAAGGTTCCCTTAGTTTGGATTATTTTTTTCTTGTTCAAAAAAGCGATGAGAGGGAGAAAAGGCCACCTGGGGTTGTTCTTCTAGTTTTTGCCATTCTTCATGGACAATTTTCCAGCGGTAGTCATGATCTTTTTTTAAGTAGAGAATTTTTTTGCCAACATCCTGAATGGTATTAGAGCGATAGCTTTGTTGAAATTGTGCCACGATGTAGTCATTGAATTGAAGAATAGAGAGATGGTCTAGTTTAATTTCAGGTTTTCCAGGAGCGCGGAAGACGTTTCGTTTATAGTTTTTAAAGGCATGGTATGAGGGGCGAAAAGAGTCTCGATACTCTCTTTGGTGGTAGAAACTAATATATTCATTAAAGTTTTTTTCTTGCCATGCTGTCAGCCAGTTTTCAATGGTACTTTGAATATTTGTTTTGTTTGTTGTCCAGGTATCTTCTTTATGAAAGTTAAGGTCTTGGACGATCACAATAGATGTATTTTTAAGATCAATATATTTAGAAATTTCGATGAGGTCATTGTTGGCCACAACAACGCAGCCGCGAGAGTCAAGCCCTTTGGCAATTCTCGATTCATCGTTAGTGGAGTGGAGCCAGATGCCGTTACCTGATTTATTGGTGATTTTATCAATGAAGTTGGGGTAGTTCGTTGTAAAAGCACCTTGGCCATAAATTTCGCCTTCTTTTCCAAAGCGACTAATGAGATCTTTTTGAGAATGAAAGCCGTTGAGCTGATAGATTCCTTCTGGGGTTTTGTGATCGCCCTCATTGAGTTTATTGCCGTTTATTTTTCCTGTGGCCGTTTGGAATGTTTTAATATGTTTGGCCATTCCGGCATTATTCTCAAATAAGTATAGTTTATGGGTAGATTTTTCCACTACAAGAACATGATGTGAGAAATAATCATCCAGTAAAATAATGCTCGATGGGTAGAGTCCGTCTTCTTGAAATCCTTCGGCCAGGAGGGAAAAGGCAGCAAAAAGTGTAAAAAAAAGAGTTTTGGTTTTTATGCGTATGGTCATTTATTCATCCCTATTATTAACATTATTTCATTCTAATATCTTTTTTAGGCCTTTCCAATATTTAGGTTTTTAGAAAAATCACGAAAAGAACTTTAAGGCCCAAATTTTAACAATTTAATGAAGAGGTGGTCTTTTATGTATATTATTTTTTGGAAGGCCGACAACGATTATCTAGATTATTTCGAGAAAGATTTATCGGTTAAGTCGGGTATTAAGCTTTATAATACAAATTCTCTCCATGAGATAGCATCTATTTTAGAAGAACAACCCCAGGTGGCCTTTTCTCCCTCTCATCGCTTTTTT